>NZ_JBFUHK010000002.1:0-267833 GCF_056402435.1 Rahnella sp. P4_A8
GTAAATGGCAATGATGGCCTTCTACTGCAAGCCTCTCAGGATGAATTCGAAGCAATGGTTCGCAACGTCAACGTTAAATCCAAAATTATGGATCAGTACGCTGGCTGGAAAGGCGTTCGTTATCGGTTGGGCGGTGACAGCAAGCGTGGTATCGATTGCTCAGCGTTCGTTCAGGTAACATTCCGCGAACAATTTGGTATGGATTTACCTCGTTCAACCTATGAACAGGAAGAGAAAGGCAAGAAAATCCAGCGCACGAAACTGCGTCCGGGTGATCTGGTTCTGTTCCGTGCGGGTTCAACAGGCCGTCACGTCGGCATTTATTTAGGTAACGATCAGTTTGTACATGCATCCACCAGCAACGGTGTGATGATTTCAAATCTGAAAGAGTCCTACTGGAATGCACGTTATCGTGAAGCAAGACGAGTTTTAGCTAACGGCTGATCCCGTTACCTTATGATTTAGTTCTTGTTGTCCTATGCCAAGCGAATAAAAAAACGTCATCTTTGGATGGCGTTTTTTTATGCCTGTAATAAAGTATATGAAGTGTCTGTTGATTTTTTGACGACGTTATTCTTTTATTTCCTCTGCGCGAAAAGGGCAAAACATATGGGTTTAAAAACGGCGTTAACACACACCGTATTGCCCAAACATCTGTATTTAAAGAGAAGCCTGCTTTTTTCAGCCCTGTTTTTCATTTTATTTATCGCAGTTACCCTCACCGTTATTAAAACCAACAATCTCCGCGAACAAAATGAAATCGCGCAACGAACGGCACAATTTACTGCTGATTATCTGCGCCAGTTAACCGACACGATGCACAGAATCGGACTGCTCACGACGGAATCCTGCCATTCCATTGCCGGGGAATTAAACCGTGACGTCGCATTCAGCATGGGTGTTCGTGATTTTCAGCTGGTGCGTAATGGCATCGTTTTTTGTTCCTCGGCTTCCGGTAATCAGCACATTCCTGTAAACAGTACCCTGCATGACCTCGAATTTGATAACAACATGAGTATCGGACTGCAGATGGGCACCCCTGCCGTCCCGAACCGCGCGGTGATCCTTATATGGCAGCGTAACCCCGGTGCAACGGACGATGGCGTGATAGCAACGCTGGAACTGACGTTGTCGCCGTATATGCTTTTTGCGCAGCCAGGTTCCGGCTACCGGGGTTTTGCACTGCTGGTGGGAAAGAGCGCACTGATTTCTTCTCAGGCCGGTCTGATCAAGATCAGTGATTTGCCCCGCAGCCATTTTACTCAAGTCAAAATAGATAATTATCCTTTCAGCATTCGTCTCTACTCTCCTTCCCTGACCCGCGATAACATACTCTTTACGTTCTCAGGCGGCCTGCTGCTTAGCCTGCTGGTTTGCGCGCTGATTTACCACAGCCTGCTGAACCGCCATAACGTTGAGCGTGAGGTTCTGCGCGGGCTGAAAAATAAAGAATTCTTTGTTGAATATCAGCCGGTTATCGACTCAAAGAGCCTGAAGGTGACTGGCGTTGAAGCCCTGCTGCGCTGGCAGCACCCCATTGAGGGGCCCATTCCGCCCGATGTTTTTATCAGCTATGCTGAAAATCAGGGGCTTATCGTCGACCTGACTCAACATATGATGGCTCTGGTGGCAGCGGACGCCCATACCTTGCAGCACGCTTTTCCCGGTCCGGGCAAACTCAGTATCAACATTTCTCCTCACCACATGAACAAAATCAGCTTTCATGACGATGTGATGAATTTTATTGAAGCGTTACCTGAGAATGCTTTCCAGGTGGTATTCGAAATTACAGAACGTGGAATGATTGATACACAAGGTGCATTACGGGAATTTAACTGGCTGCGCCGCCATAAGATTGAAATAGCCATTGACGATTTTGGCACCGGCCATAGCGCGCTGATCTATCTTGAGAAGTTCACGCTGGATTATCTGAAAATTGACCGCGGCTTTGTCATGTCGATTGATCAGAACACCCTGATCGCCCCGGTGCTGGATACCGTCCTTAAACTCACGGAAGAACTGAAGATCAAAACCGTAGCCGAAGGCGTCGAAACCCAGATGCAGGCGGAGTATCTGCGCAATCACGGCGTGACCTATTTACAGGGATATCTGTACAGCAAATCGCTCGGTGTTCCTGAGCTGCTGGACTTTATACGTGATTTCAATGAGAAAGAAGCCACCTGGCAGATTTGACCTGCATCAGTCCCGCATCTTTTGTTCCATTTTTCTTTTAGGCGTCTGCATCCGGTTGTGATAAAAAGGCCAAAATCAGGGACGAAACCGAAGAGTCGTGCGTGACAAAATCTTTGCTTTCAATTGATTAATATCGAAATAGCCCGCGGTAATGCCGCATTATGCTGTCGTCATCACAGGAGTGCAGATTCAGGATGTTTTCTCGCGTTTTTGCCGGTGTGCTGTGCCTGCTGAGTCTCAGCGCACAAGCTGAAGTCATACAGGACAGTTACGCGTTCGCCATATTAGGCGAGCCCAAGTATGTCTCAAACTTCACCAGTTTTGACTACGTCAATCCTGCCGCCCCGAAAGGCGGTCAGATCACACTGGCGGCCATTGGTACTTACGACAACTTCAACCGCTTCGCGTCTCGCGGTAATCCGGCTGCGCGCAGCGGCTCGCTTTACGACAGCCTGTTTACCACCTCCAGCGATGAGATTGGCAGTTATTATCCGCTGATCGCCGATTCTGCCCGTTATGACAGCCAGTACCGTTGGGTCGAAGTGGATATCAATCCGCGCGCCCGTTTCAACGACAATACCCCGATTACCGCCAGTGATGTGGCCTTCAGCTTCCGAAAATTCATGACCGAAGGCGTACCGCAATTTCGCGTGGTGTATAAAGGTGTGGAAGTAAAAGCCATTTCGCGCCTGACAGTACGCATGGTGTTGCCGAAAGCGGATAAAGACATGATGCTCGGCCTGCTCGGTTTGCCGATTTTGCCGCAGACATTCTGGGAAAAGAATAAATTCAATGAACCGCTGAGTACACCGCCGCCGGGCAGCGGGCCTTACCGCATCAGCGATTACAAACTCGGTCAGTACATCACCTATTCCCGCGTGCCGGATTACTGGGCGGCCAATTTGCCCGTCAACCGGGGCCGCTATAATTTTGACACCATCCGCTACGACTATTACCTCGACGACAATGTGGCGCTGGAGGCGTTTAAGTCCGGCGCGTTTGATTTCCGCATGGAAACCTCGCCGAAAAATTGGGCGACGCAATATCAGGGCGGTAATTTCAGCAAAAACTTTATCGTTAAAGCTGATGTGGAAAATCAGGCAGCGCAGGATACCCGCTGGCTGGCATTCAATATCCATCGCCCGCAATTCGCCGACCGCAAGGTGCGCGAAGCCATCACTTTGGCTTTTGATTTTGACTGGATGAACAAGGCGCTGTATTTCGGGGCGTATCAGCGGGTGAACAGTTACTTCCAGAATACCGACTACGCGGCAAAAGATTATCCGAACTCCGCAGAACTGGCGTGGCTGGGGCCGCTGAAAGGCCAAGTGCCGCCTGAAGTCTTTAGCGCGCTGTATCAGCCACCCGGCTCTGACGGCACCGGTAATGACCGCGCAAATCTGCTGAAAGCCACCGCATTACTGAAAGAAGCGGGCTGGGAAGTGAAAAATCAGGTGCTGGTGAATGGCAAAACCGGTAAGCCGTTTACCTTCGAGCTGCTGTTACCTGGCGGCGGGAATTCACAGTACGTCTTGCCGTTCAAGCATAATTTACAGCGACTGGGCATTAAGATGTCGATCCGTGAAGTGGATAATTCGCAGTTCGTGCGCCGTATGCGCCAGCGTGATTACGATATGCTGCCGACGGTTTATCCCGCCACGTCGTATCCGAGCAGCGATTTGCAGATTTACTGGAACAGTAAATATCTCGATTCCACCTATAACAAATCAGGTGTCAGCGATCCGGCCATTGACAAGCTGACCGACGAAATCGCCGCCAATCAGGGCAAACCTGATGCCCTGTTGTCGCTGGGCCATGCGCTCGACCGTGTGCTGACGTGGAATATGCTGATGATCCCAATGTGGTATACCCATCACGAGCGCTACGCTTACTGGGATAAATTCTCGATGCCAGCCGTCACCCCATCCAACGGAATGGAACTCGACACATGGTGGTACGACGTTAACCGCGCAGCCCGTTTACCTGCGCAACGCCGCTGAGGAGCATACTGTGGCCGCCTATCTTTTAAGACGACTGCTTCTGGTGATCCCCACGTTGTGGGCGATCATCACCATTAACTTTTTTATTGTGCAGATTGCTCCCGGCGGTCCGGTTGATCAGGCGATTGCCGCTATTGAAATGGGGCAGTCAGGCGGTTTACCGGGTGCCAGCGCGGGCAGCGGAAATGGCAAAGCGTCGCCGGGTTTAGCGCAGTTTGGTGAAGGTCAGTATCGCGGCGCACGGGGCCTGGATCCGGAAGTCATTGCCGAAATCACCCACCGCTTCGGCTTCGATAAACCGCTGCATGTGCGTTATTTCGAGATGTTATCCAACTATGTTCGCTTTAATTTTGGCGACAGTCTGTTCCGCGGCTCATCCGTTATGGGACTGGTGAAAAGCGCGCTGCCGGTTTCCGTTACCATCGGCCTGTGGAGCACGCTGATTATCTACCTGGTGTCGATCCCGCTCGGGATCCGCAAAGCGGTGCGCAACGGCACGAAATTCGATACCTGGAGCAGCTCCGTCATTATTGTCGGTTATGCCGTTCCCTCTTTCCTGTTTGCCATCTTATTGATTGTGCTATTCACCGGCGGCAGTTATCTCGACTGGTTCCCGCTGCGCGGCCTGACGTCGCCGAATTTCGATACCCTGCCGTGGTACGGCAAAGTAACAGATTACCTCTGGCACATCACATTGCCGGTGCTGGCGACGGTGATTGGCGGGTTTGCGACCCTGACGATGCTGACCAAAAACTCGTTCATGGATGAAGTCGGTAAACAATATGTGGTGACTGCGCGCGCGAAAGGGCTGAACGAAAAACAAATTTTGTACCGGCACGTTTTTCGCAACGCGATGCTGCTGGTGATCGCCGGTTTCCCGGCGACTTTTATCAGCATGTTTTTCACCGGTTCATTACTGATTGAAGTGATGTTTTCATTACAGGGGTTGGGATTGCTGGGCTACGATGCCATTGTGCAGCGCGATTTCCCGGTGATTTTCGGCACGCTGTATGTTTTCACGCTGATTGGTTTGCTGCTCAATATCGTCAGCGACATCACTTACACGCTGGTTGACCCGCGTATCGATTTTGAGGGCCGCCAGTAATGAGCCTTTTTAAACTGAACTCCGTCAGTCAGGCGCGCTGGGCGCGTTTTTGCCAGAACCGCCGTGGTTACTGGTCGCTGTGGATTTTCATGGTGATGCTGATCCTGGTGCTGTTATCCAACGTACTGGCAAATGATAAACCGCTGCTGGCACGCTATCAGGGGCATCTCTATGTGCCGTTTCTGGTGAATTACAGCGAAACGACGTTTGGCGGAGAGCTGGAAACGCCGGCCGATTATCAGGATCCGTTTGTTGTGCGCCAGATTGAAGACCACGGCTGGGCGATTTGGGCACCGATCCGCAGCAGTTATAACTCCATTAACTTTTCTACCGCGCAGCCCTTCCCTTCACCGCCTTCTTCTCAAAACTGGCTGGGCACCGACAGTAACGGGCATGATGTGCTGGCGCAAATCCTTTACGGGTTGCGGATTTCGCTGTTCTTCGGCGTTCTGCTGACGGCGATGACCTCGGTGATTGGCATGATTGTCGGTGCCACGCAGGGCTATTACGGCGGATTAATCGATTTGCTCGGGCAGCGCTTTATCGAAGTGTGGTCGAGCATTCCCACGCTGTTCCTGATTATTATTCTGGCCAGCGTGGTGCAACCCAACTTCTGGTGGCTGCTGTTGATCACCGTACTTTCCGGCTGGATGATGCTGGTCAGCGTGGTGCGCGCCGAATTCCTGCGTACCCGTAACTTTGATTATATCCGCGCCGCGCAGGCGATGGGCGTCAGCGACCGCGCTATCATGTGGCGTCATATGCTGCCTAATGCGATGGTCGCCACGCTGACCTATCTGCCGTTTATCCTATGCGGCTCGATCACCACACTGACGTCACTGGATTTTCTCGGTTTCGGCCTGCCGCTGGGCTCGCCATCGCTGGGTACACTGCTGATGGAAGGGAAGAATAATTTGCAGGCGCCGTGGCTGGGGATCAGCGCTTTCGTGGTGCTGGCCGCGCTGCTGTCATTATTGATTTTCATTGGTGAAGCCGTTCGCGATGCCTTCAATCCGTCCGCACACCATAATGAGGTGCTCTGAAATGACAGACGCTGCGTTATCCGCCCCGTTACTGCAAATCAAAAATCTCAGCGTCGCATTCCGTCAGGGAAAACAGCAACGTGAAGTGGTCAGCAATGTATCGCTCGATATCCGTGCCGGTGAAACCCTGGCGCTGGTGGGTGAATCCGGCTCCGGCAAAAGCGTCACTGCGCTGTCAGTGTTGCGTCTGCTGCCCTCTTCCGTGGTCTATCCGCAAGGCGACATTCTGTTTGCTGGCCAATCCTTACTGAACGCAGATGCCAGCACATTGCGCCAGATCCGTGGCAACCAGATTTCGATGATATTTCAGGAACCGATGGTGTCGCTAAATCCGCTGCATACCATCGAAAAACAGCTGACTGAAGTGCTGACGCTGCACCGTAATCTTCACGGTGATGCAGCACGCACTGAAATTCTGCGCTGTCTGGATCGCGTGGGTATTCGTCAGGCAGCCTCGCGCCTGCGGGATTTTCCGCACCAGCTTTCCGGCGGTGAACGCCAGCGCGTGATGATTGCCATGGCGGTGCTAACCAGGCCAAAGCTGCTGATTGCCGATGAACCAACCACCGCGCTGGACGTCTCCGTGCAGGCGCAGATTTTATCGCTGCTCGACGAGCTCAAGCAGGAAATGGGGATGGCGATGCTGTTTATCACCCATAACCTGCGCATAGTGCGCCGTCTGGCAGACACCGTAGCAGTCATGCAACACGGGCGCGTCGTGGAGCAGCAATCACGTACCGCACTTTTCAGTCAGCCTCAGCACCCTTATACCCGCCAGCTGTTACAAGCCGAACCACAGGGTCGCCCGCAGCCGCTGACCGGTAAACCGCCTGTTCTGCTGGATGTGAAAAATCTGGATGTCGGTTTTCCCGTCAAACGCGGCCTGCTGCGTCGCACGGTCGGCATCAAACACGCGGTGAACCAGGTCAGTTTCCAGCTTCGCCGGGGAGAAAGTCTCGGTGTGGTGGGCGAGTCCGGTTCAGGCAAAAGCACCACCGGGCTGGCATTGCTGCGTTTGCTCAAATCGCAAGGGGAAATCTGGTTTGACGGCCAGCCACTGCATGCTTTCTCGCGTAAGAAAATGCTGCCGTTCCGCAGCCGGATTCAGGTGGTGTTTCAGGATCCTTTCTCTGCGTTAAATCCGCGCTTTACCGTCGGGCAAATCATCGCTGAAGGTCTGCTGGTGCATCGCAACGTCAGTGAACAGGCGCGCGATAAAGCAGTGATCCGCGCAATGCAGGAAGTGGGGTTGGATCCGCAATCCCGCCACCGCTACCCGACGGAGTTTTCTGGCGGCCAGCGCCAGCGTATCGCGATCGCCCGTGCGTTAATTTTACAACCGGAAATGCTGATCCTGGATGAACCTACGTCGTCGCTGGATAAATCGGTTCAGGCGCAGATTCTGACCATTTTAAGTGAATTACAGCAACGTCACGGCCTGACATATCTGTTTATCAGTCATGATTTACACGTGGTGCGGGCTTTGTGCCATCAGCTGATGGTGTTGCGAAACGGAGAAGTGGTCGAACAGGGAGAGTGTGAGCAGATTTTTACTGCACCGCAGCAGGCTTATACCCGCGAATTACTGGCCGCGTCAGAGGCTTTCGACACCCACCAGCGCTGAGACGCAGGCAAAACACGCCGGAATGCACCGGGATTGCGGCGTGTCAGAAAGGATAAAGTGCGGTTACAGATTCCGCGATCGCTGCGCCGATATTTTTCAGGCAGCAGAGCGTGGCACTTTCATCTTCACGATGAACGAATAAACACGGCTCGCCGTCGATTTCAACAATCGCCGCTTTTACCTGAATATCTTCTAATGCATCAGTGAGCTGATGCATCACCTGCCAGGCGAATTCGCCCTCATGGCTGAGCAGTTTCAGGCCGATCAGATTGTTATCTTCATCATTACCAGGCAGCGGAATCGGTTCAACTTTGATACCCGCAAAACCTGACAACCAGCGATAACTTTGCGGCAAACGATGTACTACCGAAAGTTGGATATTATTCACGTCGTTCCCCAGACAATGATACATGCAAATTATTTACACGCTGTTTTTACAAAATAGCTACAACCACACTGCTTAAGTTATAGCCGACAGGCTGCTCTTTGCCTACTCTTCGTTCAAATTATTAACATTGAATTAACGTAATAGGATACAAATTGACAGACTGTTGCTAACTTTATGTCTGCTCCCGACCATATTGAGAGGCAGATCTCATTTTGGCTTATTTGTAACCTTTTACGCCTTTATTAACAACCACTTTAATCAATTGTCGCTACCTTTCGATCCTTATTTTTTTACATTTAATATACAAATCAAACTACGTAAACATGACTAATTCCGCACTAAAATGATTATTATCAACAGGATAGTTAAGTCAGAGGAGTTAAGAATGATGCGGTATCGGTTAATTTCATTTTGAAATGAACCTGTTGGTTACATTTTTTATCGTCGCGCATCATACGTTAAAATCTGGATATAATGTTAATAAATCCGCACAATTTGTTTGCACAAATCCCTCTTCTCTGGCTTATCATCCGCATCGTTATAAGTGGTATACCCTATCGGGACAGACATCGGCAAAACTAACCCGCTGATAAATCTCGTATTACGCAAATTATAATAAGAATCAGACAGCGAACTCCCTGCCTTTTGGCAAAAACCCATTCCCAGAGAGAAAGAGATGGAAAACGATCCTTCAATCATTGGAAGCAACACACCCGAAAATGGAACCGGTTTCAGTCGTCGTGAACTCCTCAAAGGCCTGACGTCTGCGATGGTGGCAACTACCCTGCTCGGCTTCCCGTTCCTGAGCCAGGCGGAGAAAGAAACCGCCACGCAGGATCCGGTTATCTTCGGCCAGTTCTACCTGGTATCGCAGGCTATCACTGAACATAAAAATATCAGCGAAGGCTCTTCCGCACAGATTTTCAACGCATTCTATCGCTCACAACCCGACTTCCCTGTTCAGGTCAGCAAACTACACGCGCTGGTGAAACCCGGTCAGGCAGCGAAGGATTTGCAGGAAGTGGCAAAGCAAAACGGTTTGGGTGAACTGGTGACCCGCATCGTCACCGCCTGGTATACTGGCACGGTTGGACATGGAACCGATTCCATTTTAATTGCATACAAAGATGCGCTGATGTATCGCCCGGTCAGTGACGGCCTGATTGTGCCCACTTACTGCGGAAACGGTCCGCTGTACTTCACCGCCGCACCTCCCGCCGCTGCGATGCCTGAATCCATGAATGCTGATCGTTTTACTAATCCTTCTGAAACACATGTTGTGAGCAAAGCCTGATGAAAAAACCAGAATTTACGGCAGACGGTGATGCGTCTGCTGATGTGATTGTTGTCGGTTCCGGTATCGTGGGCGGCATGATTGCCGATCAGCTGGTCAGCCAGGGATATTCCGTTCTGGTGCTGGAAGCAGGTTTGCGCATTGAGCGCGCGCAGGCCGTTGAAAACTGGCGCAACATGCCTTTCGAAAACCGCGCTGGCTCTGACTTCCAGGGGCTTTACCCGCAGTCTGAAAAAGCCCCCGCACCGCTGTACTTCCCGGAAAATAACTACGTCCATCTGACCGGGCCGAGCGCCAGCAGCTTCAAACAAGGTTATCTGCGCACCGTCGGCGGCACCACCTGGCACTGGGCAGCATCCTGCTGGCGTCACGTTCCCAACGATTTCAAAATGAAAACGTTGTACGGCGTGGGCCGCGACTGGCCAATTTCCTATGATGAACTCGAACCTTATTACTGCCGTGCTGAAGAAGAAATCGGCGTAGCCGGTCCGAATGACCCTGAGTTGCAGTCGCCTTCTGAGCGCAGCAAACCCTATCCGATGGAACAGGTGCCTTACGGTTACGGCGACACCCGTTTTGCTGAAATCGTTAACCCGCACGGTTACCGTTCCGTGCCAATTCCGCAGGGTCGCAGTACGCGTCCGTGGAATGGCCGCCCGACCTGTTGTGGCAACAACAACTGCCAGCCAATCTGCCCGATTGGTGCGATGTATAACGGAATTGCGCACGTCGAACGCGCTGAGAACAAAGGTGCCGTGGTACTGGCTGAAGCGGTGGTCTACAAAATTGACACGGATGAAAACAACAATGTGACCGCCGTTCACTGGCTGGATAATCAGAAGAAATCGCATAAAGCGACCGGTAAAGTGTTCGCGCTGGCCTGTAACGGCATCGAGACGCCACGCCTGTTGCTGATGGCCGCTAACGAAAAAAATCCAAACGGTATCGCCAATTCGTCTGATCATGTTGGTCGTAACATGATGGATCACTCCGGTTTCCACTGCACGTTTATCGCCAAAGAGCCGCTGTGGATCGGTCGTGGTCCGGCGCAGAGCAGTTGTCTGGTCGGCCCGCGCGATGGCGATTTCCGCAAAGACTATTCTGCCAACAAAATGATCCTCAACAACATCAGCCGCGTGATCCCTGCGACCTCTAAAGCGTTGCAGATGGGGCTGGTGGGCAAAGAGCTGGATGAGGAAATCCGCCGCCGTTCCATCTTTGGCGTGGATTTGTCCATCAGCCTGGAACCGCTGCCGGATCCAAATAACCGCCTGACACTCAGCACCACCCGTAAAGATCCACACGGTTTGCCATGCCCGGATATTCACTACGATGTCGGGGATTACGTGCGCAAAGGCGCGGAAGCGGCTCACAAGCAGCTTGAGCACATCGGTTCCCTGTTCATGGCTGAAGAATTCAATATCACCACCAGCCTGAACGCCAACAACCACATCATGGGCGGCACCATCATGGGCAGTGATCCGAAAGATTCCGTAGTCAACGGCGAATGCCGCGCACACGACCACGCTAACCTGTGGTTGCCGGGCGGCGGCGCGATCCCGTCCTCCAGCGTGGTGAACAGTACGCTGACTATGGCCGCACTCGGCCTGAAAGCCGCCGATGATATGGCGAAAAAACTGGCAGGTGCCGCATGAAGAAACTTCTCACCGCCTGCCTGCTGAGCGCATCGCTAAGCGGATTCGCCTTCGCTGCGGACAATCAGGCTGAACTGATCCGTCAGGGGCAAGAAGTGGCGACAGCCGCCGACTGTCAGGCCTGCCATACTGCCCCGGAAGGCGGTAAAACGTTTGCCGGTGGCTATGAAATCCATTCACCGATGGGCACGATTTACACCACCAACATCACACCGTCGAAACAGTTCGGTATCGGTAATTACACCGAAGCACAGTTCACCCGCGCGGTGCGGGAAGGCGTTCGCCCTGACGGTGCCAATCTGTATCCGGCCATGCCTTACACTTCCTACAGTCATATGAGCGATGCCGACATGCATGCGCTGTATGTCTATTTCAAAGAGGGTGTGAAGCCGGTCGAACAACCGAATGTTGAAACTGCCCTGCCGTTCCCGTTCAACATGCGTATTGCGATGGCGGGCTGGAACATGATGTATCTCGACAGCACGCCGTTTAAGCCGGATCCGTCGAAAAGTGAACAATGGAACCGCGGTGCGTATCTGGTCAACGGTGCCGGTCACTGTGATACCTGTCATACGCCACGTAACCTGATGATGGGTTCTGTGACCGATAAACCGCTGGCAGGCGGCATGGTCGGCCCGTGGTATGCCCCGAATATCAGCTCGGATCCGGTCAGTGGTATTGGTAACTGGTCGCAACCTCAGCTGGTGGAATACCTGAAAACGGGCCGCACCGCCGGGAAAAACCAGGCAGCGGGCGGTATGGCGGAAGCGGTTCAAAACAGTCTGCAATACATGTCTGACAGTGACCTGAACGCGATTGCTTTCTACCTGAAAAACAGCACGCCGGTGCGTGACCCGCGTGATACGCAGGCGGCGGACACCTTCGGTAAACCGGTGAACGTGGAAGAAGGTTTACGCGGCGCGCACCCGTTTAATGCGAACAAAACCATCGACAACGGTGCGGCACTGTTCAGCGGTTATTGCGCCAGTTGCCACCAGCCGGACGGTTCTGGCAGCGAAAATCAGGCATATCCGTCGCTGTTCAACAATACCGCCACCGGCATGGGTAATGCGTCTAACCTGATTTCCGCCATTCTTTACGGCGTGGATCGACAGGTCGGCGACCATCACGTACTGATGCCGAAATTTGGCGTGGGCTCGTATGTCGGTCAGTTAGATGATCAGCAGATTGCTGACATCTCCAACTACGTGCTGAAAAACTACGGCAATGCGACCATTCAGGTCAGCGCACATGATGTCGCGGTGTTACGCGCAGGCGGTCCGGTGACATTACTGGCGAAACTGCAACCGTTTATGGCTCCTGCAATGGTGGCTGGCGTGATTGTTCTGCTGGTGCTGATTTTCTGGCTTGGCCGGAAACGCAAAACCAAAGCAGCGTAATCCGTACACTGAAATGCAAAACGGCCCTGTTTGGGCCGTTTTTTATATGCGGATCTGAAAACTAACCGCGCCCGACCAGCGGCATGGCGCTCGCCATTACGGTCATGGTCAGCACGTTAGTGTCGAGCGGTAAACCGGCCATAAACGCCACCGCCTCACCGACGCGCTCCACCGGGATCACCGGTTCCTCAGCGATATGTCCGTCCGCCTGCATTCTGCCTGCCAGCGCTTTATTGCCCATATCCGTCGCCGCATTGCCGACATCGATTTGCCCGCAGGCAATGTTGAACGCGCGACCATCGAGCGCGGTGGATTTGGTCAGTCCGGTAATCGCGTGCTTGCTGGCGGTGTACGGCGCAGAATTCGGGCGCGGCGACTGCGCCGAAATCGAACCGTTGTTGATGATACGTCCGCCTTGCGGCGTTTGTTGTTTCATCAGTTTTACCGCCGCCTGCGTACACAAAAAAGCGCCGGTGAGATTGGTATTGATCACCGACAGCCAGTCTTTCACCGGCAGTTGTTCGATCGGCACATCCTTCACGTTATTACCGGCGTTATTGAACAGCAAATCCAGCCGCCCGCAGGTTTCCTGAATATCCTGAAACAGCGCGGCCACCGATTGCGGGCTGGTCACATCCAGCTGACGTGCCACCGCCTGCCCCGGTGTAAACAACGCGACCGCCTGGTCGAGTTTTGCCTTATTACGCCCGGCCAGAATCACTTTAAATCCGATCGCTTCCAGCGCTTTCGCGGCGCTCAGGCCGATACCGCTGCCCCCGCCAGTGATTAATGCGATTTTGTTCATTGGGCCTCCTATACTGCAGCCAGCATGCCGCCATCAATAAAGAGTAAATGACCATTCACGAAATCTGAGGCCTTAGAGGACAGATAAACCGCGCCGCCCACCAGCTCTTCAGGATTGCCCCAGCGTGCAGCCGGCGTGCGTTTACACAGCCATTCGGAGAACTCTTTGTTATCGACCAGCGCCTGGGTCATGTCAGTTTTGAAATAGCCCGGCGCGATGCCGTTCACCTGAATATTGTAGCGTGCCAGTTCAACGCACATGCCACGGGTCAGCATTTTTACCGCGCCCTTTGAAGCGGCGTATGGCGTGATGGTGTCGCGACCCAGCTCGCTTTGCATCGAACCGATATTAATGATTTTGCCGCGCTCGCGTTGGATCATGTAACGCGCCACCGCCTGCGATACCAGGAACACAGATTTCTGGTTTACGGCAATCACGTCGTCCCAGTCTTTTTCCGGAAACTCGGTGAATTTATGACGACGCTGAATACCGGCGTTGTTTACCAGCACATCAATCGGCCCGATGGTGCTTTCGATATGATCAATCGCCTGATTCACCGCCTGACTGCTGGTGACATCAAATGAGACGGCATGGGCGATAAAGCCTTCAGCACGCAGGGCTTCGGCCGCTTTTTGCGTGGATTCCTGTTGTGTACCGTTAACGATAATTTCCGCGCCATGCTGCGCCAGCCCTTTCGCCAGCAGGAAACCCAGACCGCGCGTCGAGCCGGTAATCAGAATCTTTTTATTGTCCAGTGAGAAGAGATTTGTCATGACGTTGGCCTTATTGAACGCTGATTTAAAAAGTTAGCTTCACTACACCGGTTTACCCCGCGCTAAACTGTGATGCAGATCACCTGACGGAATGTTAAAAAACCCTGTTACTCCGGGTGTGATCATCATCATTTTGATAACAATCTCCGGCGCTTTCTGTTTCAATAACAAGGTATATTTGCAGGCCCAATCAGGAAAACTCCGCATGAGAAACCAGCGCGTGACACTACAGGACATCGCCCAACTGGCGGATGTCACGAAGATGACGGTGAGCCGTTTTCTGCGCACGCCGGAAAAGGTGTCTCCTGAAACCCGCGAACGCATCACGAAGGTGATGGAAGAAGTGGGATATCCGCTGGAAGAAGCCCGCGGACCGGCAAAAGCGCCGCGTATCGGCATTTTAGTGCCGTCATTTAACAACCAGATTTTCTCCGACTTACTGGCGGGCATTGAGTCGGTCACTTCCGCGCAGGGCTTTCAGACGCTGGTCGTCAATTACGATTACAGCAAAGAGCGCGAGGAAGAACACATCATTAATCTGCTCGGTTATCAGCTTGCCGGGCTGATCCTCACGGATTCCGTGCATACCCTGAAAGCCGATAAGTATCTGAATGCCGCAGAAATTCCTGTTGCGCAGGTGATGGATCTCGACGATCCGCACGGGCGGATTGCCGTCGGTTTTGATAACCAGCAGGCCGGTTACGATATGGCGAATACGTTGCTCGCCAGCGGCAAAGAACATGTGGTGTATTTCGGTTCGATGTCAGATGCCCGCGACCAGAAGCGTTATCAGGGTTACAGCCGCGCAATGGATGAACGCGGGCTGACGCCGGTGCATATCACGCCTAATAAAGTGTCGTCGGTATCTATCGGTGCGGGCATGCTGGCCATGGCGCGTCAGTTATATCCGCAGACCAACGCTATTTTGTGTACCAATGACGATATTGCCGTCGGCGTGTTACAAGAATGTATCAAACAGGGGATCCGCGTCCCGCAGGATATGGCAATTTCCGGTTTCCACGGACTGGATATCGGCCTCGCCACCACACCATTATTAGCCAGTGTGATCACCCCGCGCTTTGAGATGGGGAAAGTGGTGGCAGAGATATTGCTCAAAAAAATCAGGAACCTGCCGACGATCGAAAGGGTGGATTTGCATTACCGTATTTCCCTCGGCGGCACCATTTAATCCTCCTTTCCCGTCCATTTCTCCCCCTTCGTCCTGCACGCCAACTCCGGTGCAGGATCACGTAAGTGGTAACACCTTTTCTTAACATAATTCAACGTGACTCCTGTCACGAAATACTTTCCTCAAAATGCTTTTATTAAGCCATCACCGGTTACAGGCACACAGAGGAAAGAATATGGATAATAAGATTCCTAAGGCTCGCTGGCTTCGAGTAATAACGCCAATCCTTATCGCTTGCATTATTTCCTTCATGGACAGGGTCAATATTAGTTTCGCCATGCCCGGCGGGATGGACGCGGAATTAGGGATTACCGCTTCAATGGCCGGTCTGGCCGCCGGTATCTTCTTTATCGGCTATTTATTCCTGCAGGTGCCGGGCGGCAGCCTGGCGGTACACGGCAGCGGACGGAAATTCATTGCCTGCTCATTGATTGCCTGGGCGGTGATCTCCATCCTGACCGGCTTTATCACCAATCAGTATCAGCTGTTGTTCCTGCGCTTTGCGCTGGGTGTGGCAGAAGGCGGGATGCTGCCGGTGGTGCTGACGATGGTCAGCAACTGGTTCCCTGATAAAGAACGTGGCCGCGCCAATGCTTACGTGCTGATGTTCGCGCCGCTCGGCGGGATGATCACCGCGCCGTTGTCCGGTTTGATTCTTGATACGCTCGACTGGCGCTGGTTGTTCATCATCGAAGGGGCATTATCTTTCGTGGTGATGATTTTCTGGTGGTTCACCATCAGCGACCGTCCGGAAGAAGCGAAATGGCTGTCAGAGCGTGAACGCGACTATCTGGTGACGGAACTGAACCGCGAACGCGAAGCCCTGAAAGCCCTGGCACCGGTGAATAACGCGCCGCTGAAAGAGGTGTTCCGCAACAAGTCTATCGTCAAACTGATCATCATTAACTTCTTCTATCAGACCGGGATTTACGGCTATACCTTGTGGCTGCCGACCATCCTGAAAAACCTGACCGGCGGTGACATGAGTTCGGTGGGTATGCTGGCGATTATCCCTTACGTCGGCACCATGCTGGGGATCCTGGCGATGTCGGTGCTGTCGGATAAAACCGGTAAGCGTCGTATGTTTATCGCCCTGCCGCTGTGTGGTTTCGCAGCTTGTCTGGCGGCCTCTGTCGCATTTGGCCATAACATCATGGCGGCCTACGGTTTCCTGGTCGGTGCCGGTTTCTTCCTGCAAGCCGCCACCAGCGCCTTCTGGACCATTCCGGGTAAAGTCACCACGCCGGAAGTGGCAGGCAGCGCACGGGGTGTGATCAACGGTCTGGGGAATCTGGGCGGTTTCTGCGGTCCGTATCTGGTCGGCGTGCTGGTCAGTCTCTACGGCCAGAGCACCGCGATTTATGCCCTGGTGGCCTCATTACTGATTGCCGCGGCAGTCACCACGTTGCTGCCAAAAGAGTGCGATATGGCGCTGGTACCGGGGGCGAAGGCCAAAGCCATGGCCGACGAATATGCCCGTGCCAAAGCGGCGCGCCGGGTTCAGGGAGTGAAAGCAGAAGTGATTTAATGCTTAAGCTCTTTCCCCTCTTACGAGGGGAAAGAGCAGTCTGAGTTATGCCGTTTCCGCAGACACTTTCACCGGACGGCTGGCGTAGAGATACAAAAGCGTCGCCGCCAGTATGCAAAACGCCATTGAACCGACCATCGGCCAGGCGCTTTTCGCCGTAAACAGTGACAGCACAGAACCAATCGCCGCACCGGTTCCGAAACGAATCGTGCCAGCCAGTGAAGCGGCTGTACCGGCCATGTGCGGGAAGTCATCCATAATGACGGCCATGGCGTTAGACGTCACCATCGCAATCACACCGACATACCCCGCCACACCGATCACCATCGCCCAGAATGGCAATCCGAAGGTACACACAATCACCAGCCACATCCCCATCGTCAGTTGCACAAACAACCCGAAGCGGAACATTTTCACCGCGCCCGTACGGCGCACGTTACGGCTGTTGATGAGTGTCAGAATGACCAGTGCGACGATGTTCAGCGCAAAGTAAAAGCCGAAGTTCTGCGGCGAAACGCCATTAAGTTCGATGTAAACAAACGGACCGGCGCTGAGGAAAGAGAACATCCCGGCAAATGAGAAACCACTCGCCAGCATATAACTGAGCACACGTTTGTGACGGAACAGGGACGCAAAGTTACCGACGCTGGTACGCAGATGAAATTTCTGCCGTCGTTCCTTGGGCAGTGTCTCTTTGATATAGACGCCCACCAGCGTCGCGGCAATCAGCGCGGCGATGGCCATTGCCCAGAAAATCGCGTGCCAGCTGAATATGGCCATCAGCAAACCACCGAGCATCGGTGCCAGCAGCGGCGCAACCGTCATCACCAGCACCACAAAAGACATCATTCGCGAGAATTCATCTTTGGTGAACATATCGCGCATCAGCGCGTTGATGACCACACTTGCGGCAGCGGCTGCCAGACCGTGCAGGAAACGCATCCAGACCAGTTGCTCGACCGACTGCGCCAGCGCACAGGCACCGGCCGCGACGGCAAAGATCATCACGCCCCAGAAGATAACCGGCTTACGCCCGAGGCTATCCGCCATCGGTCCGTAAAACAGCTGCCCTATTGCAAAACCCAGCACGTAAGCGCTGAGCGTCATTTGCACGCTGCCCGCCGGAACGCCATATTCCTGTGCGATCACGGGCATACTTGGCAGATACATATCGATGGCCAGAGGCATCAGCATCGATATCAATCCCAGGATGAAAATCAGTCCGACGTGGGAGACCGGTTTTTCTTGCACTTTCAGCTGCTCCAGTTATCGAAAAAACTATCGCGAAGGAACGCCAACGCTGGCCACTTCCTGCTCAGTTAACGGACGGTACTGACCCGGTTCTAAATCTTCATCCATCACAATCTCGCCGATACGTTCACGGTGCAACGCAACCACACGGTTACCGACGGCGGCAAACATGCGTTTTACCTGATGGTAACGGCCTTCGCTGAGGGTGAGACGCACCAGACAGTCTTCGATTTTTTCGAGCTGTGCCGGTTTGGTCAGGGAATCTTCGTTATGCAACTGCACACCGGCCTCAAACTGCGCAGCGGTGTCGTCAGCCAGCGGATGTTCGAGCGTCACCAGATAGGTTTTTTCGCAGTGATGACGCGGCGAGGTGATGCGGTGTGACCACTGACCGTCGTCGGTCATCAGCACCAGACCGGTGGTGTCGATATCCAGACGCCCCGCGGCATGCAGTTTGTAGGCAACGGGTTCTTCGAGGAAATACAGCACGGTCGGGTGATCCGGATCATCGGTAGAACACACGTATCCCTGCGGTTTGTTGAGCATGAAATAACGCGGGCCGGTGATTTGATCCAGCACATTGCCATCAAACTCGACGCGTTGTTCAGGGCTGATTTTCATTGAGCCGGTTTTGACGATTTCACCGTCTACGGTGACACGTTTGTTACGCAGTTCGCGCAAAACCAGCGCGCGGCTTACGCCTAATTGCTGAGAGAGAAACTTGTCCAGACGCATTGGATCGACTTGCCTTCATGGCGATCTGAGTGATCGCGTTACTGATAAAACACAAGACCCCGCCGTCGCAATACAGCAACTGACAGGGTTCAGGGTTGTTCGGTTCGTAATAATTGCAAAGAGTTATTATTACTTCGGGGGGGCAGAAATACTGCCGCATTGAGCGTATTAGTATAGCCGTGCATCCTGCAAGGAAGAAGGAAAATAAGCAGGCTAAACATTCACAGCGGGCGATTTCTTTGCTCATCGCCATCAGCCGGATTTCTTGGCATACTGCATTACTGTTTTTATAAACAGGTAAGTTAACTCAATAACGAACAGGTGATCATCGCGTGACTGTTTTTACCCTCCGCCCTTACCAGCAAGATGCCGTGGATGCCACGCTGCGTCATTTTCGCCAGCACGACGAACCGGCTGTGATTGTGCTGCCGACCGGCGCGGGAAAAAGTCTGGTGATTGCCGAACTGGCGCGCGTTGCCCGCGGGCGTGTGCTGGTGCTCGCCCACGTCAAAGAACTGGTGGCGCAAAACCACAGCAAATACCTTTCTTACGGGCTGGAAGCCGATATCTTCGCAGCCGGTCTGAATCTCAAGCAAAGCAGCGGCAAAGTGGTATTTGGCAGCGTGCAGTCCGTCGCGCCTAACCTGGCGGAGTTCAGCGGTGAGTTTTCCCTGCTGATTGTCGATGAATGCCACCGTATCTCCGACGATGACAACAGTCAGTATCAGCAAATCATCGGCCACCTCAAAGCACAAAACCCGCGCCTGCGGCTGCTCGGCCTGACCGCCACGCCCTACCGTTTGGGCAAGGGCTGGATTTATCAGTATCACCATCAGGGCATTGTACGCGGCGATGCCAACAGCCTGTTCCGCGACTGCATCTATGAACTGCCATTGCGTTACATGATTAAAAACGGCTTTCTGGTACCGCCGGAACGGCTCGATATGCCGGTAGTCAGTTACGATTTCAGCCGCCTGCAGGCCAGCAGTAATGGTCTGTTCAGTGAAGCCGATCTGAATGACGAATTGCGCCAGCAAAAGCGCATCACGCCGCACATCATCAGCCAGATTATTGAGTTCGCACAGGACCGCAAAGGGGTGATGATTTTTGCCTCGACGGTGGAACATGCCGGTGAAATTTTCGGTCTGCTGCCGAAAAGCGAAGCGGCGCTGATCAGCGCACAAACACACGCGGTGGAACGGGACAGGCTGATTACCGCGTTTAAAGCGCAGCAGTTACGCTATCTGGTGAATGTATCGGTGCTGACTACCGGCTTTGACGCACCGCATGTGGATCTTATCGCCATCCTGCGCCCGACCGAATCCGTCAGTCTGTATCAGCAAATTGTCGGACGCGGGCTGCGGCTCGCACCGGGCAAAACGGATTGCCTGATCCTCGATTACGCCGGAAACCCGCATGACCTGTTTACGCCGGAAGTCGGCAGCCATAAACCGGCGGGCGATAACAAACCGGTGCAGGTGTTCTGCCCGGCCTGCGGTTTCGCCAATATTTTCTGGGGAAAAACCACCGAAGACGGCACAGTCATCGAGCATTTTGGCCGCCGTTGTCAGGGCGTGCTGGAAGATGATGAAGGCAATCGCGAGCAATGTGATTTCCGCTTTCGCTTTAAAAGCTGTCCGCACTGTGGCGCCGAGAACGATATCGCCGCACGGCGTTGTCATCAGTGTCAGGAAATTCTGGTCGATCCCGATGATATGCTGAAAGCCGCGCTGCGCCTGAAAGATGCACTGGTGCTGCGCTGTGGTGGTATGAATCTGCAAAACGGGCGCGACGACAAAGGCGAATGGCTGAAGATTACTTATTACGATGAAGACGGTGCTGACGTTTCCGAGCGCTTTCGCCTGACGACGCCTGCCCAGCGCATGGCGTTTCTGCATAACTTCCTGCGTCCGCACCAGCGCGCGCCGGGCGTACCGCTGGAATGGAATACCGCCGCGGATATCGTCGCGCAGCAGATTTTATTGCGTCATCCGGATTTTGTGGTGGCGCGCATGAAAGGCCAGTTCTGGCAGGTGCGGGAAAAAATGTTTGATTATGAAGGCCGCTACCGGCGCGCTAACGAACTGCGCGGGTAACAGGGATGACCAAATCGGTAATTATTCATTGTTGCTGCGCGCCGACTCCGGTATCATACCGCCCGCTTTCGCCTTGTGTGAAAGCCGCAGTACTCAACTCGTCACTCGGTCGCAGGTGGCGGGGCACATTTTAGAAGTAGTTCTAATCGAGAAACATACAATGATCACTATCAATGTAGAAGTACGTCCACAGGACGAGCAGGGCAAAGGTGCGAGCCGCCGCCTGCGTACAGCAAACAAATTCCCAGCTATCGTTTACGGTGGCTCAGCTGCTCCGGTTTCTATCAAACTGGACCACGATTCTGTCAAGAATCTGGAAGTTAAAGCGGAGTTCTACTCTGAAGCAATTACTCTGGTTATCGACGGTAAAGAAACCAAAGTTAAAGTTCAGGCTGTACAGCGTCACCCGTTCAAGCCAAAACTGGCTCACATCGACTTCGTTCGCGTTTAATCGCTGACTGAGTTGTTGCGCATCGGGACGCCGTGCGAGAACAAATAAAAAACGCCGCTTATGCGGCGTTTTTTATTGCCTAAAATCCGCTGATACCCTAAATAATTCAGGTTGCAGGAAGGCGGCAAGTTCGTGAATCCCCGGAGCTTAGATAGCTAAGTGACCGGGGTGAGCGAACGCAGCCAACGCATCTGCAGCCTGAAGTATGACGGGTATTATTTATTGCCCGCTTTGCGCTGCAATTGATCCCGCAGATTCGGCGGTGTGCCTTTAATGGTCAGCGTATCGGTCGCCGGATCCCAGAAAATGCGTTCGCCCATCAGCATGGCATCAAAATTGATGCTCAGACCGCCGCCGCTGCCAGCGAATTTGGTCAGCTGACGCAAGGTGCTGCGGTCGGCCGGGAAGGTTTCTTCCAGCTGATAGCCCTGCTCCTGGGTAAATTCTTTAAATTTCTTGTCATTCCACGGCGGCAGTTCTTCGGACAGATCATCCAGCGCGATCTCCTCGCCCGCCTGCAGTTGCTCGTTGCAGTAGGTATAAACCTGCTGACGGTAATTCTGACGCTCGTTTTTATCGAGCTGCGCTTCGGTACAGAAATCATCAACCGCCTGCAGCAGGCCACGGTTCTGCGCCTTGGTATCCAGACCTTCGGATGCGCCGAGGAAATCCATAAAGAAGTCAGAGACTTTGCGCCCTACCCGGCCTTTCAGGAAGGTGAGGTAACGGGTCGATTCCGGATTGGTTTCCCATTCCGTCAGATCAATACGCGCCACAATATCCGCATGATTGATGTCGAGATAATGAATGCTGCTGACATCCAGCTGTTCATTGACGCGCATACTGCTGCGGCTGTTCAGCACGGCAACCAGTAAATATTCGACTGCCAGGAAGCGGTAATGACAGAAAAGCACCACGCCGCCTTCGGCAAACGGGTATTTCGCCAGTTCGTCACGCAGACGGCCAGTGGCAGCGCGGCTGAATGACAGGAAATCGTCGTCCCCTTTGCGGCAACTGCGTAATGCGACTGCCAGCTCGCTGTCTTCATTGAACAGACCGTACGCTTTGCTTTTTGCACTGTAGACGCGGTGCAGTTCTGCCATCATTTCATCAACGGCAGCATTGGGCGTCAGAAGCGTATCACGCAGCACAACATCCAGCGTTTGCTCATCACGTTTGTTCAACTGGTGCAGAGCGATCTGCTCGAGATCCAGACTCATGGGGATTTTCTCCTGTAAGAATTGCAGCCGTGTAAGAAGGGTTTGTCTGCGGGGCGTATTCAAACACCGAAGCGTCAAAGCCGCAACCGCTCATGCCTTAGAAATAAGAGTTTGATGCGAGAAAAAACCCAAAATAATTCGTGTTGCAGGAAGGCGGCAAACGAAGAAATCCCGATGAGCTTACGCCGGTAAGTGATTCGGGTGACTGAGTGCAGTCAACGCATCTGCAACCCGAAGTGTGAAGGGGTTATAAAAATGCGGAAAACAGAGGCGTGATACGCTAAGATATTGGACTTTGTCGGATCAAGAAGCACAATACTCTATGGCACAATCATCCCGTTACAGTGACGAACACGTTGAACAGCTCCTTTCCGAGCTGGCGACAGTTCTGGAAAAACACCGCGCCCCGACAGACCTGGCTCTGATGGTTCTGGGCAATATGGTGACAAACCTTATTAATACCAGCGTCGCTCCTGCACAGCGCAAAGCCTTGTCGCAGTCCTTTGCGAAAGCGTTGCAAGCGTCGATAAGAGAAGATAAAGCCCATTAATTCACAACTTGCCCAAACCCTCTCATGGTGACAAATCGTCAGCGCTATCGCGAAAAAGTATCCCAGATGATCAGCTGGGGCCACTGGTTCGCCCTGTTTAATATCCTGCTCATTCTTGGGATCGGCAGCCGCTACCTGTTTGTTTCTGACTGGCCTTCTTCATTGCAGGGGCGTATTTACGCGCTGGTCAGCTGGCTTGGGCATTTCAGTTTTATCGGTTTCTCGGCATATTTACTGATCATCTTCCCGCTCACCTTCGTGGTGATGTCACAACGCCTGCTGCGGTTCTTATCCGCTATTCTGGCTACTGCCGGGCTGACCCTGCTCCTGGTCGATACCGAAGTCTTTACCCGTTTCCACGTGCATATTAATCCGGTTGTGTGGGAACTGGTGGTCAATCCCGTTCAGGGCGAGATGGCCCGCGACTGGCAGCTGATGTTTATTGCTGTGCCGGTGATATTCCTGCTCGAAATGCTGTTTGGTACCTGGGCGTGGCAAAAGCTGCGCAGCCTGAACCGCCGTAATTTCGCCAAACCGATTGTCGTGCTGTTCATTGCCAGTTTCTTTGCTTCGCATCTGATGTATATCTGGGCGGATGCCAACTTCTATCGCCCGATCACTATGCAGCGCGCGAATCTTCCGCTGTCGTATCCGATGACGGCGCGCAAATTCCTTGAAAAACACGGCTTGCTGAATGCCGGTGAATACCAGAAACGGCTGATCGAACAAGGCAACCCTGAAGCGCTGGCAGTGGAATATCCGCTGAATACCCTCAGCTTCGCGAAAACCGGGTCGAAGTATAATTTGCTGATGGTGGTACTCGACGGTGTCCATACCGCCACGCTGGATAAAGACATGCCAGCACTGAGTGATTTTGCCAAACATAACATTCGTTTTGATCAGCATTTCAGTTCCGGAAACCGTAATGACACCGGGCAGTTCGGCCTGTTCTACGGGATTTCGCCAAGCTATATGCAGGGGATTCTGGCGGCGCGTAAACCTTCTGCACTGGTGACATCGCTGGAGCAACAAGGTTACGAATTTGGTTTATTTGCCTCAGACGGTTTTAACAGCCCGCTGTATCGCCAGGCATTACTGACCGATTTCACCTTGCCGCCGCCAGTCAAACAGACTGACCAGCAAACCGTTTATCAATGGCAACAATGGCTGAATGGCCTTGGCAACGGACCGTGGTTCTCCTACGTGAACCTGAACGGCATCAGCAGTGCATTGCGTCAGGACGGGGCCAGTGTGCCAACCGGTAACACCTTTATTCGTCGCTATCAGAACGGTGCACTGGGCGTGGATGATCAAATCAAGGCCATCCTGCAATCGTTAAAAGACCGCGGAGAGCTGGAGAAAACTGTGGTGGTCATTACCGCCTCACACGGTATTGAATTCAACGAGAATGGCACCTGGGGGTCAGGTAACTCGATGAACCGCCGCCAGTTGCAGGTTCCGCTGATCATTCACTGGCCGGGCACACCGGCGCAGAATATCGATAAGCTGACGGATCATGCCGATGTGATGACCACGCTGATGCAGCGCCTGTTGCACGTCACTACGGCCCCGGCGGATTACTCGCAGGGCGAAGATTTGTTCGCTGCGAAGCGTCGTCATAACTGGGTCACGACCAGCGACGACGGTACGCTGGTGATCACCACCCCGGACCAGACGCTGGAACTGGAAAATAACGGGGATTACCGCGCTTTTGACATTAACGGCAAGCGGATTAAAGATCAGAAACCCGAGCTTGGCTTGCTGCTTCAGGTGCTGACAGATGAAAAACGCTTCCTGGCAAACTGACATTCGCCGTTAGCGCAAAAATGAAAGCCAACCCTGACCGGTTGGCTTTTTTATTGGGGCCACGCCCATTTTCCCCTATCAAATTATTTGACCTTCTTCTTGAAAATAATGTCGTTTATAGCGCAGCCTGAAACCGTTACGGTGGACCCTATATTCTGATAACTTTCTAAAAAAATGAGCGGAGTGCAACCATCGTGGCGGGACTGGTCAACGGAAAATGGGTAAGCGGCGACGTCGCGAAAGAAGAAATAAAAAACGGGGCATTTCATCGTGAGGAAACTGCCTTTCGCCAGACACATCTTGAGCCGGAAGCCGGACGGTATCAGCTTTTCGTCTCTTATTTGTGTCCGTGGGCCTCGCGCACGTTAATTTTCCGCCATCTGAAAGGGCTGGAAAAATTCATTCAGGTATCCGTTGCTCAGCCAGTGATTGGTGAAAATGGCTGGACGTTCGACACGCCGCAGGATGCAGGCGAAAAGATTGAGCAGGTGCGTTACATCCATCAGCTCTATACCGCCAGCGATGCACACTATACCGGCAAAGTATCCGTGCCCGTACTGTGGGACCGTCGCGAAGGACGTATCATCAATAATGAATCGGCTGACATTATCCGCATTCTTAACCATACGTTTGATGCACTGACCGGAAATCGGGATAACTTTTATCCTGCTGCCCTGCGCGAAGACATCGACCGCTGGAATGAAGTGATTTATCACGACGTCAACAACGGTGTGTACAAGACAGGCTTTGCGAAGACTCAGGCAAGCTATAACGCCGCCGTGACCCAACTGTTCGGCACGCTCGATACCCTTGAGGCGCATTTAAACACCCACCGGTACATGGCCGGTGAATATATTACCGAAGCCGACTGGCGTCTGTTCGTCACTCTGGTGCGTTTCGACAGCGCGTATCACGGTGCCTTCAAATGTAATATTCGCCGTATTGAAGACTATCGAAATCTTTCAAATTATTTGCGTGAACTCTATCAGTGGCCGGGGGTCAGCGACACGGTAAACCTGGCGCATATCAAACAAGGTTACTACGGTATTTTATGGCTGAATCCGACAGGTATCGTTCCGGCAGGTCCGCAGCTTGATCTGCGCCGCCCTCACGATCGTCAGCGTCTCATCGGGCGCGGCGTTATGCAGAGAACAGACTAAAAATCACTTGGACCCGCACAAATAAGACTGTATATTTCAACAGTTATTTCTCCCTGTCTTTTATGAGGAAAGTTATGCGGGTCGAACTGATTTTTGACAAACGGAATGTCTCCGGCATCCCCAATGCCAGTGAAAAGATTGAAGCGGAACTGGTTAAACGGGTACACCGTCTGTTTCCTGACGCGGAAGTAAAAGTAAAACCGATGCAGGCTAACGGGCTGAATACCCACGGTGCCAGCAAGCAGGAACGTTCGCAGTTAAACCAAATGTTAGAGGAAATGTTCGAAGAAGCCGATGAGTGGCTCGCTGTGGAGTAAAAATCCACCTTGCCGTTGCACTTACTTACAAAGAGCAATTGAAATAAACAATCCATCGCTATGGCTTAATATAAGATGTGCGGGTTATACGAAATTCATTATCAATCAGAGCGATGAGTTGCACAGAATGAGGTACAGACCTGGGTGATTTCATCCGGTACATTGTTCCCGCACCTTCGCTTTTCGCTTCACACGCGCCAATGACTTTGCGAAACCGCCATGCCACCGAGCCTAAAAAAATCCAGCGCCCAACCTAATTTCTACACCAAGCGCTTTGCGCTGATTTGTCTCGGTATTGTCTGTTGTCTGGCGCTTCTGCTCGGCCGGGTGGGCTACCTGCAATTGCTCAACCAGCCAATGCTGGAAAAAGAAGCCGACTCCCGCTCGTTGCGTTCCACTGTCATCCCTGCCGGGCGCGGCACTATTGTTGATCGTAACGGCCATCCGCTGGCGCTGAGCGTCGCCTCAAAAGACATTATCGCCGATCCGTTCCGTGTGCTGGAATTGCACAGCGACCTGAACAGTCCGAAGTGGCAATATCTGGCTTCCGCGCTGAATATGCCACTTTCGCAGCTCCAGCAAACCATCACCAGTGATCCTCAACGCCGCTTCGTCTATCTCGGCCGCAAAATAGAAGAAGGCATCGCCGCAGATATCAGCCAGCTGCACCTCGGCGGCATCAGCAGTCAGCTCGATGACAGCCGTTATTACCCGATGAGTGAAGCCGCAGCAAATCTGGTCGGCGTCGTCGGGACAGATAATGAAGGTCTGACAGGCGTTGAAAAAGGCTTTAATGCTCTGCTGCAGGGCAAACCGGGCATGCGCGAATACCGTCAGGATCGCCATGGCAATGTGATCGGCATCCTGAAAGAAGTCGCGCCACAACAGCCGCCCACCATCAACCTGAGTATCGACAGTTTTATGCAGTACGTTTTGTACTCGCGGCTGCGCGATGGCGTTACGCTTAACCAGGCTGAATCCGGTGCTGCTGTTCTGGTGGATGTGAATACCGGTGAGATTTTAGGGATGGCGTCCTATCCGTCCTATAATCCCAATAACTATGCCGGTGTTCAGGCAAAAGACATGCGAAATGTGGCGATCAGCGACAGTTTCGAACCGGGTTCGACGGTCAAACCGCTGGTGGTGATGGCGGGTCTGAACCGCCATATGATCCGTCCGGATTCCGTTCTCGATACCCATCCGTATACCGTTAACGGCCACCTGATCCGCGACGTTGGTCATTGGCCAGCGCTGACCATCACCGGTATCTTGCAAAAATCCAGTGACATTGCGGTGTCGCACATTGCGCTGGCGATGCCTGCCAGTGTACTGGTTCAGCTTTATCAGTCCTTTGGTTTGGGCAAACCGACAGATCTGGGTATCGGTGGCGAAAGCAGTGGTTATTTCCCGCTCCACCGTGACCGCTGGGCTGATATCGAGCGCGCTACCTTCTCCTTTGGCTACGGCCTGCGCGTCACGCCACTGCAAATCGCCCGTGAATACGCCACGATTGGTGCCGAAGGTATTTACCGCCCGCTGTCGATAACCAAAGTCACGCCGCCGGTGCTTGGTACCCGTGTGATGTCGGCTGACGTGGTCAGAACCGTGATTCATATGATGGAAAGTGACGCCCTGCCCGGCGGCTCCGGCCTCAGCGCTGCGGTGCCGGGATACCGTCTGGCGATTAAAACCGGTACGGCGGAAAAAATGGGAGCCAGTGGCAAATACGACGGCGGTTACATCAACTACACCGCCGGTGTTGCGCCTGCCAGTAATCCGCGTGTTGCACTGGTGGTGATGGTCAATAATCCGCAAGCGGGCAAGCACTTCGGTGGTTCGGTTGCAGGCCCGATTTTCGGGCAGATTATGGGCGAAATCCTTAACCATATGAACATTGCGCCGGATGCGCTGGTGCCGGAAACGCCACCAACGACGGTGATTAATGGCGGGCAGAAAACCGATCTGGTACGTCGCCCGGCCACAGACGGTTAATCAAACGCGAGCAAAAAGATTAAAAATTTCTGACAGACTGGATCTCGCAGAAATAAGCGGTTAACGTTCGCAGTGTTTGTGGCTAAAGAAATTGCTGGCTGACTCACTGTGGAGGAAGAGCGCAGGCTCTGTAAAAAAAGAATGAAACGGCTTCTTATCGTATTTTTGATCTTTGTTGCGGTTTGTCTGGGTGTGATTGCACTGAATATGCAGGGCAGCAGCCCCTGGTAACTGAGTTCCGTTCCCTGAAAAGGGATAAAGGGAGACATCATTTTGCCAACCGGTAAGAACTTTGTGGTTTTGATTGTTCTTATTCTCGTCGGGATAGTCGTGGTGGACGATGGCATCGCCCGTTTGATCCACTGGATCCTGTTACGTTAAAACATGGCCCGCGCGGCTGTCATTACAGTCCTGCCCACCGGGCTATTATTGTCTGCCCAACCCCTGAACATCTCTGAGCAACAGCTGCCACGCCAACCTGGCGAACTCGTGTATAATAGCGATATTCAACCTTAATACAGACTGGTTATGGCTCAAGACATTCATATCGCTATCGTCTGCGCACTCAGCAAATGGATTGAAGGCCATCTTGGTCGTGTGATCCATCTTGAAGAACTGGCTGAGTATTCAGGCTATTCGCTCTGGCACATGCAAAAACTGTTCAAAGAATCGACAGGCATTTCTCTGGGGAAGTACATCAGGGAACGCCGTCTGGCAAGTGCTGTTTATCAGCTGAGCAGCAGTGAAACCCCGATTTTTGACATTGCTATGGATTTCGGTTTTGGTTCGCAATCGCATTTCACCTACATGTTCCGCAAGCGTTTCAACATAACGCCACATGAATTCCGCCAGAACCCTGACATCAAACTTGATGTCTCTCCCCCGCTGCATCTCATCCATCAGAAATCTGCCTGAAGCTGTCAGAAACCCACAAAAAACGCGGCCATCAGAGGCCGCGTTCTTTTACTGCTTATTCTTTACTGCTAAGCGCTATTCTGTGTCTGAGAAAGGCACGCTTAGAACTGATACACCAGACCTACCGCCGTCACGTCATCGGTATTGATGCCAGCGTTGTCGGTGAAGGTGCTGCTGTCGATCAGGTTAATTTTATAGTCAACGTAGGCTGACATGTTTTTGTTGAAGTAGTAAGTCGCACCGAGGTCAACAAATTTAACCAGATCCTGATCCTGGTAGTTATTACCCAGACGGTCTGAACCTAAATCTTTACCGCGGGTTTGGTTATAAGCTACGAACGGACGCAAACCGAAATCGAACTGATAACTTGCATAGGCTTCAAATGCCTGGGATTCGTTAGCATAACCGTAAGCTTCTGAATCGGTGGAACCGAAGCGGGAAGCGTTGTAAGCCTGGGTAAACATCGCAGCCAGATAGACGTTATTCGCGTCATATTTCAGACCACCGGTGTAACCTTCGGCTTTTTTACCGTCGCCCATGATACCCGGTGCAGAGTTCTGCTCGTCAGTACGGTCAGAGTTGAAGAAGGCACCCGCTACGCTGACGCCCGCGCCAATATCGTAGCTCAGCGACATACCGTAACCGTCGCCGTTCTGTGTCAGCACATCACGGGTACCTGGTTCGCCGCCGCCGCTGTCGTTTTTACCCTGATATTGCAGGGCAAAGTGCAGGCCATCGACCAGACCAAAGAAATTGTCGTTGCGGTAAGTTGCCACGCCGTTGGTACGCTGATAAAGGAACTGGTCAGCACCATAAGTGGAACCATCGAACTCAGGCTGCATGTCGGTCCAGGCGGCAACGTCATACATCACGCCGTTGTTACGACCGTAGTCGAATGAACCCATGTCGCCAAATTTCAGACCTGCAAAACCATAACGGGTAAATGCGCGGTCACCGTCATCAGAGCTTTCAGCCTGATTAGCCTGAACCTGATATTCCCATTGGCCGTAACCCGTCAGTTGATCAGTAATCTGGGTTTCGCCTTTGAAACCAAGGCGGATGTAGCTCTGATCGCCATCAGAACCTTTGTCGTTAGAGAAGTAGTGCAAGCCATCCACTAAACCGTACAGGTCCAGTTTATTACCATCTTTATTATAAACTTCTGCCGCACTTGCTGATCCCGCCACCACTAAAGCAGGGATCATGAGTGAAAGAACACGGATTTTCATTTTTTTGTCCTCGATAGGTGTCGGACCGTGCCACTAAATGTAAAGTACAGTTTTTTTTACCGCTTTAAATCTGCATAACGTTTTTTGTATCTGTATAAATGTTGGCCCGACATGGCAGTTCCATTCTCATGATATAGATTCTTTTAATCCAGAAAGAAAATGATACGAAATTAGTGAAGACATTACGTATATATTAGAATATGTAACAATATATTAATTTTGCGTAAATTTACGTCTGTTTATTTTTGTTAAAATAAAGCACGCAAAGCTAATTTAATAAAAAAATGATATATATCAATTAATTAATTAAACCCGTTACCGCACTAAGTGATAAATCATACATTCAGCAATAATATATACTCTCTCTCGCTATCATCATTATTTGTTATTCAATTACCCTCATTCCCCGTTTTGTGGAAACAACAGCCGGCCCTTTGTGGCCGGTTTTTTTTTGATTTACAAAGATATAATATCACTCTGTGATATTCATCATTGATTATATCGCGCCCGTTGACTGTATTTCTCCATAATTACTTCACATTATCTCCATCTTTTGAATTTCGATTTTCTTAATATTCGATATCTAATCCATTAAATTAATAAGGTATTTTCGGAAAATTATTAATCGATATTGTGGAGAGGCTTTGTTGGTCAGCGACACTTCAGATCCGTTACTATAGCCAAAGTCAGACCAATCCCGCTGATCACCGCCGGGAAGACCGATAAACTGCGGTGCCACGCAACAGCTTCTTTATTCAACCGTTCAGGGAACCTCATGCCACAACAGGATCAGCTAGACAACATATCCAAAGCCAGAATGCTTCTGGCAACCCGCCGTTTTCTAAAACTCGACGAGTGGCTGTTGTCACTGATGCGTGGCTGGCAGAATCAGGGCGAAGGCCAAAGCGATTACGGCCTGCTGATGCATCCGGCCACTCTGTTTACCGGTACGGAATCGCCTGCACTTAATCCGCTGGAAGTTCTCAGTGACTGGGCGCAGCAATGCCCGCAGAGCTACCACGCTCACGTATTGCTGGGCATGGTCTGGCATGAAAATGCCTGGTTGATCCGCCAGTCTCAGGGCGAAAATGAAATTGAAGATCACCAGTGGCTCGGTGCCCAGTTGTGTTGCGATTACGCCGTGCTGGCGTTTTTACGCGCCATCGAATTACACCCGCGCCCGACTCATGCGTTCCGCCATCTGATGAATCTCAGCGGGGGTTTCGGTGAGCCTTACTGGCTGAAATCTCTTTTCGCTGGCGAAATCCCCAAGCCCCTGCATGAGAAGTTTTCGATTCAGGACAGTGAAATCTGGCAAGCCGGGGTGGCGCATATCCACGCCCTCGGGTTCGAACCTGCCACACACTGGCCGCAAATGTTACCTGCCGCGTTACAGCAAACCCGAAAAACCGGTGAAGAAGCGCTGGATTACTGGTTGCGCATGGCGATGTCCGTGCGTCACGCCGACGTCGGCACGATGGAATCCTACCTGTTATTCCATTCCGCGTTCTGGGGCGGCAGCGACGAGCAACAGATGCTGATTATCGACAGCCCGCTGTGTGCGGAATTCAGCGATGAAGAACGTAACCAGTTTCGTGCGAACGCGCTGTGCGATGCGCTATCCGGCGATATTGCAGAACGGGAATCACCGCGGGCGCAGGAACTCCAGCAGCGTTTGGCGACTTTACTGGCTCAGCCCCTCACGCCTGAAACCCGCATCCGCCTGCTGGATCTCGCCGGGATTTGTACCGCTTACTGGCAGGATGATGATCAGGCCGGCCTGACCGTTTATGACGCATTGTTCGCCGTTTCACCGCAGGCGATGCCGGGCCATTCTGCCCGCATGTTTATTTCCCGCGCCGTGCTGGCAAACGGTCATGAAGAAGGTTTGCCGGTACTCACTCAGTTACTGACCCGCGGCCTGAGCCAGGCCAATGATCCGGTGCTGGTCGCGTTTGCCGCGACGGCGCTGCAATTCGGATTGTACGGACTGCCAGCCCGGCCAGAGTTAAGTGAAGGGCTGATGGAACACGCATGGTCGCTTATCCAGCAATCGGGGGATGAACAACCGGTCAGCGATCTGGTCACGCTGGCGCATGATATGGCAATCAATGACGACATCGATGCCGCTCATTTTCTGATGACCGGCATGGCGCGCCACGGCAGTGCCATTCACTGCTACGAGCTGTATTTCTTCTACCGCAACGGCTGGCACCATGATGTGCCTGAGCATTATCACAATGACAGTAATGCGATGGATTGTGTGCTCAGCGCCGCCCGCTCTGGCATGGTTCCGGCTATGTTTACCTGCGCTAACGCGCTGCGCGACGGGCTGAGCGGCGAACCGGATTATGAACAGGCGATGCAGTGGTATCAGCGCGCGATAGACGCCGGGCACCTGTCCGCCGCCTACTATCGCGCCAGTTGCGCACTGGATAATGGCTCAGATGCCGAGAAACGTCAGGCAGCAGAAGTGTGGCTGCCGGAAATTCTGCATAACGCCGCACACCCGGATCGCGCCGAAGCCGCTTATACCCTTGGCATGGCCTGGCTGACCGGTACCGGTGTGAAGAAAAACCGTTATATCGCGGATAAATTTATGGAATTCGTGCTTGAGCTGAACCCGGAATCCGAGGCTGCGAAGCAGGTTCACGATGAACTCAGCGGCTCGCTGCGGGCGAGGATGAATCTTTGGCAGGATAAGCGCAAGACTGAGATTGAAGATCCTATCGCCGGGTTTAGATTGCAGGAGCCGCTGCAATAGCGGCTTGAACACCTTTTATAAAGGTGCAAATTTTGGGTTTTCACTGGCCGTGAAGGCTTGAGCGGGAATATTTTGGTTTCTCACTCGCCGTGGAGGCTTAATCGGGAATATTTCGGTTTCTCAATAACTGTTATCGCAGAGCCTTTCGCGCCGAAACCGACCAAGAGGGAAAAGTGCTTTTTCCCTCTTGGATCTCCCTTCGCTTTTCAACAAGCGCTATCGCGTGCTGGCTATGTTTCAGTTGCCGCAGAGACAGGCTGGAAATCTTGCCGCTGCGCGGTTCCTTCTCTCGGTCTTCGAGCCACAGGTCTCGAAGCCGCTCCGTTCAGCAAGATTTCTGAATCGCCCGCACGATCTTAAATTCAACGACAGAATGTTTTATCTTTCCTCCTCCCCCTGCGAAGGGGGAGGTTGGGAGGGGGTTTTACGGGCTAACACTTAGTCAAAGCTTACTTTAACTCTCTGATTTTTCTTTAATACCCCACCCCAACCCTCCCCTTCGCAGGGGAGGGAGCTTTATGGCTATCACTGCGGCAGCTGAAACATAGTCAGCGAGCAGAGCGCGCAGTTAAAATACCGCCGGAGTCCAGAGGGCGCGCGCTTACGCGTCCTCTGGGCCAGTTTGGGCGGCGAGCCCAAGGTGTTGACTTTAAAGCCTCAGCAGCAGCGCCCTCCTGCTTACCTCTCCCTCAGGGATTCTTTCACCTTATTCAACGGTTTAATCAGATAATCCAGCACGCTTTTCTGACCGGTTTTGATATCCACATTCGCCACCATCCCCGGCACGATCGGGAACTGGCGCCCGGCTTTGTTGGTCAGGAAAGCTTTGTCGGTGCGGACATACACACGGTAATAATACTGGTCGCGCTTCACTTCATCCTGCAACGTATCCGGTGAGACACCTTCAACTTTACCGTCCAGATCGCCATAGATTGATGAATCGTACGCCGAGATTTTTACCGTGGCAGGCAGTCCGGGGCGGATATAGGCGATGTCGCGCGGGTTAATGCGGGTTTCGATCAGCAGCTGATCTTCAATCGGCACGATTTCCATCAGCTTGCCACCCGGTTGCAGAACACCGCCGACAGTGGAAACCTGAATGTCTTTAACAATGCCGTGAACCGGCGAATACAGCTCAGAGCGCGTCACCTGATCTTCTTTACCGGCCAACACCTGTAATTCAGCATCCAGATCGGCGTTATTTTTCACCTGCTCCTCACGCGCACGTACCGCGTACTGATTAGTGGCATCGTCGATTTTTCCGCGCAGTTCGCTGGCCTGACGTTTGAGGCGAATGACTTCGACCTGTCCCGCCGCGCCTTTGGCCACCAGGGGTTGCGTCATGTTGATTTCATCGTTCACCAGTCTGAGCGACTGTTGCAGGTTAGTCACCGTTTCATCACGGTTCTGCTTACGTGATAAATATAACTGGCGTTCACGCGCCACCAGTTCCGGCGATTTCATGGTTTCGGGGCTGAATTTCAGCGGTGCGCCGGTCAGTTCAGCGCTCAGACGTTCAGAAGAAGCACGTAATGTCCGCACACGGGAGGCGGCCTCGCCATAGTTTGACTGAGAACGTGTCGGGTCAAGCTGCGCCAGAAGCTGTCCGCGATTCACCACTGATCCTTCCTGCACCATCAGTTTTAAAATTACGCCACCATCGAGCGAGTCAATTTGCTGTGCTTTGCTCGATGGCGTCACTTTGCCGGTACCGACCGTTACTTCGTCCAGCACAGCAAAACGTGCCCAGACAAAAAACACCAGCAAACTGGCCAGCGTGCCCCAGATAATCCACGAGACTTTGCGGCTTTCGGCTTCCAGTTCATCATGCAATGTCAGATGTGCCATGCGGTGTCCTTAGCAGCTCAGGCTGCGCCTTGTTTTTTATCGTCCATGACCGCCGCTGCCGGAGCGGGCGTGGTGCTGGCTACTTTGGCGAGGATCTGATCCCGCGGTCCGTCAGCCACCACGCGCCCGTTATCCATCACGACGATCCTGTCCACCAGCCTGAGCAACGCCGGACGGTGCGTCACCACAATCAGCGTCCGCCCCACCAGCCAGCCATGTAACTGACGGATGACGTATTCTTCCAGTTGTTCATCCATCGACGCGGTCGGTTCGTCCATCAGCACCACCTGCGGGTTACGCAGGATCATGCGGCTCAGCATCACCATCTGCCGCTGACCGCCGGACAACCCGCGCCCGCCTTCGTTAATGATTTTATCCAGGCTCGACGCGTCGGCCTGCACCATCGACAACGCGCCACTGATACGTAACGCCTGCAGCATTTCCTGGTCAGTCGCGTGCGGATAACCCAGCATCAGGTTCTGACGCAAGGTGCCGAAAAACAGCCGCGAATCCTGCGACAGATAACCGAGCTGGCGGCGGATATCCGCCGGTTCAACTTTAGTCATGTCGACGCCGTCGATGAGAATTTTCCCCTGCGACGGGCTGGCCTGCCCCGCCAGCAGTTTGAGCAATGTGGATTTACCCGCACCGACTTTCCCGAGGATTGCCACGCGTTCGCCCGGCTTGATCTCCAGTTGCCCGATACCGAGCACATTCGGCGCGTTCTCTTTGTCGTAGGTGTATTGCAGATTACGCACATTGAAATGGCCGCTGAGCGTCGGGCAATGTGACAACTGTGCATCCGCTGGCCGGTCAACAGGTTTTTTCAGCAGTTCATCCAGCCCGCGCATGGCGCTTTTCGCATGCTGCCAGCGGGAAAACACCATCGTCAGTTGCATCAGCGGCGCGATGGTGCGCGATGACAACATGCTGCTGGCGACCAGCGTACCGGTGGTGATGTCGCCGCTGAGCACCAGATACACGCCGAAAACCAGCATGCCGCCGTAAGTCAGTTGCTGCACGGTGGAGGCCCAGCCTGTCAGGCGCGCGCCCCACACGCGTTGCTTCATGCCGACCGCCGCGCTCACTTCGTGCGTCTGTTCCCACTGACGCTGGAAATAGGCTTCCGCCTGCAAGGCTTTGATGTCTTCGATGCCTTCGATGGTTTCCACCAGCACGGCGTTGCGCAGTGCGCTTTCGCGCATACCTTCTTTCGCCAGTTTGGCCATCGGCCACTGGATCAGAATGCCGGGAATGACAATCAGCGGGATCGCCAGCAGCGGGATAATCACCAGCGGGCCACCGATGAAAAACATGATGCCAAGGAACAGCAACACGAAAGGCATATCCGCCGCCGCGCTGATGGTGGTCGAGGTCAGCAGTTCGCGCACCTGATCGATTTCACGCAACTGAGAGATAAAGGAACCGGTGGATTTCGGCCGGTCGTCGTTTTTGATATTCATCGCCCGCACGAAAAACAGCGAGGAGACTTTCAGATCGACTTTCTTGCCCATCAGATCCGACACCAGCGTACGCATCAGGCGGATGACATATTCCATCCCCGCCGCCAGCACCACGCCGAAAAACAGCACCCACAAGGTCGGGTAAGATTGCGCCGGAATAACGCGGTCGTACACCTGCATTGAGAACAAAATTCCCGCCAGCGCGAGCACGTTACCGAGAATAGAGGCCAGCGAGATTTCCGCGATTTTGCGCCCGGAACCACGGAAGTTATCCCAGAACCAGTGTTTTTTATGCGGCTGAACGAACGGGTCGATACGCTGATCGCGCCCGCGCGGTGCCACGCCAACCAGAAAGACCGGGCCGGTGCTTTGCTCAAGCAACACCACCAGTTCAGCCGAACGCACTAAGTTGCCGCCGTCGCTCAGCCAGTAGTCCACCATGCCGTCGTCGTGCAGATTTTCCAGTACCGCAATGCCACCCTGTTGCAGCGTAATGACGGCAGGTAACACTTCCTGACGCCAGCGCACCTGATTCCAGCTGACCATACCCACCTGAAGCCCCATCAGACCGCTGAGCCGGTCGAGCTGACGCCGCAACGGCTGATGTTCGAACCAGCGCATTTGCTGGCGAAGATAAAGCGGATCTGCTGGTTTACCGAATGTTTCGGCCACGCGCCCCATGGCGCTTATCCAGACGTCGATCGACAAAGGTGTTGTTGCTTCATTACTCATTTCAACCTCGATATCGAATGCTTCTGGTTTATTCCCGTCCTGTCCGCGCCTTACAGCATCGGGATGGTGTCACCTGTTTGTTTGTGTCTGTCGATGCCTAACATATCGACCAGATTGTCCACGGCGGCGGCGTAGCGCACCGTCGCATCCCAGCCGTCATACAGCGCGCCAATGCGCGACGTATCGGCCTGAAAAACGTCCTGCTCAACGCTGAGCAAATCGTTCAGGCTGCGCTTGCTGAGTTTGTATTCATCCTGATAAACGCTGCGGGTATGCGTCGCGCTGCCGAACTGTTCCTCACCCGCCAGTTGCCGCTGCTGACCGCCGATCATATCGGCATAAGCTGCCGACGCTTTCTGGTTGATGTCCAGCTTGGCTTTTTCGACTTCGGCCTGTGCCGCCTGCCGCTGGCCTTCTGCCGCGCGGACTTTGGCGCTGACCGCCCCGCCCTGATACACCGGCGCATCCACCGCCGCTGTTTTCATAGCGCGTACGTCCTGCCTGCACTTTCAGGGTCGGCCAGTGCTGAGCTTCGGTCTGATTAACTTCTTCGATTGCCGCCTGCTGTTTAGCCTGCGCGGCACGCACCAGCGTACTGTTTTCGTAAGGGATTTTGTCGAGGGTCACTTTCTGGTCCAGCAGACTTTGCGGCAGATCCGGCAAATTATCGGACACCACGCCGGTCAGCACCGTCAGTTGTGCCTGCGCAGAACGTTGCTGCGCGCGGTATTGCTCAACGGTGGCTCTCATTCCGGCGATACGCGTTTCTGCCTGCAACACGTCAGACTGTGAACTCAGTCCGGCGTCTGCCCGCAGTCTGGCGGTGTCCCGCACACGTTCGAGAGAAGCGATATTGTCGCGCGCCGCCAGGCTCAGCGCCTGATAGCGTTTGACCGAGAGATAGGCCTGCAGGGTACTGAGCGCCACATCAGTCATTGTGCTGTAAAGCGAATAACGATAGGCATCAGACAGGTATTCCTGCTGACTGATGCTGCCGCCGGTACGACCAAAGTCATACAGCAGCTGGCTGAGCTGGACGCCCGCCGATGCGTTATTACTCAGGCTACCTGCCGAGTCAGTCTGATGTGATTTTCCGGCAGTTCCCTGTAAGGAAATCTGCGGATACCAGGCGCTTTTTGCCTCATCAAGGTTGCCTTTGCCGACGCGAATTTGCGCCGCCGCTTCTGAAATTTGCGGATTACGCGCAAATGCCCGCAGGATGGCATCCTGCAACGTCAGGCTGGCACGCATCTCCTCGGTCGGCGCAGCCTGCCAGTTAAATTCCGGCTGTTTAACCGCCGCCGTCACCCCCGTATTCCCTGTTAAACCGGTCAGGCACAAGGTGCCCAACATCACGGTCAGTGACCGCATCACTCTCTTATTTTTCATTACCGACACCACTTAATTACGCCGATTTATATTTTTGGTACTGCTCCCTCCCCTGCAAAGGGGAGGGTTGGGTGGGCGCAGTCGTTTGCAACCCCCCCTCCCCGCCTCCCCCTTCGCAGGGGGAGGCGCACTGCATCAACTTTGCTGAACGTGCAGACCGTGCTGCACCAGAACGTCTCCCAGCGTATTCGAGGCTTCTATTGAGGTATTGTGGTAAACGTCGAACGTCAGGCCATCCACCGTGCGTTGCCCGGTTTCGTTCCACGCACCGTCAGTGCCGATGTGCAGATTCACCAGACTGCCCTCGCCGCCTTTGATGATCACTTCATCGGTCGGGTTATCCTTCACGCTCAGCGCCTCATGCAGGTTCAGCGAGATACTGTTGGTGCCGGAATTGCCCAAATCGAAGATGTCGATATGCTCAACTTTCAGCCCGAGCAGGGTCAGATCCAGATGCTGATTGGTGCCCGCCAGCAGCAAGGTATCGACACCGGTTCCTCCGTCGATCAGACCGAAGTCCAGCGTGTGAACTGCAATCACGTCATCGCCGGTACCGCCCAGTGCGACACCGTCCGTTGCCGTCAGATCGATAGTGACTCCGCCAATCGAGAAGGCAGTATCAGCATGCGCGGTGGTTTCTGATGTCGTGGTGGCAGTAGACTCCGTAGTCGCCAGCGACGAGACCAGTGTGCTGGTGGCGTGCGTGGTGTCTGTGGGTTCCGATGTAGAAGTGGTCGTAGAATCGGCTACCACACTGGCGGCCAGTGTATGCGTGTCGGTATCCTCGGCAGACAGAGAGGTCGCCATCAGCGTGGCGGTTTCTGGCGGTAATGATGAACCGACAGTCAGCCCGACATGGGCATCAAATCCGTTACCGGCGGCATCAACGGCTTTCAGTTCAACAATCGATCCCAGTAATGCCGACAGCAGGCCCACCAGTCCGTAGCTGCTCAGCAGCGCACTGCTGAACTTCACCGTCCACGAACCGTCTGCCTGCACGGTACCCGCCAGCGTATTCCCCAGCAGGGTTACGCTGACCAGACCGCCCTGCGCGATATTGCGGCTGGTGCCGCTCAGCGTCAGCCCCTGACCCCCGAGGATATTGCTCACCAGACCGAGCGTCAGCCCGAGAACCGGATTCAGCGCCACCAGCGGCAGATCATGCGTCAGGACGTTCAGCAGGTTGGAAGACGTCGCGGTGTTACCCACACTGTCTCTCACCACCACGGAAACCTGTGTGGAACCGTCCGCCAGTCCTTGCAATTCAGCAGAGGTGAACGGCACGCTCCAGACGCCGTTAGTGACAGTACCGGTGTGTGTAACGGTGCCCACCGTGACAGATACCGTGCCGTTGAGCAGATTAGATGTACCGGTAATATTAGTATTCGCACCGGCTTCTGCGGCATTGAGATACTGGTCTCCGCCAAACAAGGTATTGACCAGCAGCGTCGGCAAGGTATGGATCCCCACCGTTGCTGTAGCACTGCCGCTGACGGCGTTACCGGCGGCGTTGGTCACCGAGGCACCGACGTTCAGCGTACCGTCGAGCAAGCCCGCCAGAGTGAGCTGCGGAATCGCCACACTGAAGGTGCCGTCGGCTTTCACCAGCGCCGTCAGGGTATTTCCGCCCACGTTCAGGGTCACCGTTGAGCCCTGCGCGTTAGTCGTGGTACCGCTGATGGTTTGGGTCAGCAGCGCATCTGCCGCGTTCAGCAGACCATCGCCAAACAGCGGATTCAGCGTGATGGTTGGCAGTGACTGCGATACCACACTCAGCAGGCCGGTGACCGACGCCGCGTTACCGGATCCGTCCGTCAGGCTGGCGACCACCGACTGCGTGCCGTTGAGGATGGCGGTCAGATCGGTCACCGGCACGGTGACACTGAAGACACCGCCCGCACCGACCGTCGCCAGATAATTTTTGCCATTCAGGGAAACCTGCACCTGCGTGCCCTGCGCCACGTTGGTCGCGACACCGCTGATGGTTTGTCCGGTCAGCAGGTCAACCACATTCAGCACGCCATCGCCAAACAGCGGGTTAAGCACAATCGACGGCAGATTGTTAATACCGACATTCAGGCCCACGGTACTTGAGGTCGTGTTACCCACCGCATCGGTGACTGAGGCGACGAGGGTGAGGTTACCGTCAAGCAGGCCGGATAATTGCAGCGGCGTCAGCGACGCTGAGAATTTGCCGTCGCTGTCTACGGTAGCGGTCAGGTCAATCAGACCGCCGCCGACATTGATATTGACGATTTCCCCGACCTGGCCGTTGGTGACCGTACCGCTGATGGTTTGAGTCAGCAGCGCTTCAGCGGCGTTAAGAATACCGTCAGCACCAAAGACCGGATCCAGCACAATTTTCGGTACCGCATTGATAATAGCGTTCAGCGTTCCGCTGGTAGTGGCGGTATTGCCTACACTGTCGGTCACAGAAACCCCGACCGTGAAGGTGCCATCCCCCAGCGCGTTCAGGTCACCCGGTTGCAGGGTGATGCTGAATGCACCGCTGGCATCGGTCGCCCCGAGGAAGGTTTTCCCGCCCAGCGTGACCTGTACCTGCGTACCCGTCGCCACACCGGTGACCGTACCGCCAATCACCTGGGTCGTCAGCGCGTCAGCCGCGTTCAGCAAGCCGTCGCCCAGAACTGAGGTCAGGTTAATGACCGGCCTGACCAGATCCAGCACCGCGTTCACGGCCGCGCTGCCAACGTTACCGGCAGCATCTGCTACCGTCACGCTGACCGCAGCGGTCGTGCCGCTCAGCAAACCAAGAACAGACGGCGGGACGGTGACCAGGAAATGCCCGGTCGCATCGACCACGCCATCAATGGTTTGCGTTCCGACCTGCACTGCGATTGCTGTCCCCGCAGCCACGTTAGAGACCGTGCCGCTGATGGTCTGATTCACCAGCAGATCGGCGATATTCAGCACGCCGTCGCCAAACACGGTGTCGAGCACCACCTGCGGCAGATTGTGGATCGCAATCCCCACCGGAATATTCGTTGCAGACGAGTTGCCTGCCGGGTCAGTCAGGGTGATGCCCAGATTCAGGTTGCCATCCAGCAACGCGCCCAGATCACCCGGCTGGATCTGCAGATCCCAGGTACCCGCCGTCACGGTAGTGTTGTAGGTTTTACCGCCAAGCGTCACGGTCACCAGAGTGCCGTCAACCGCTGTCGCGACGCCGCCAATGGTTTGTGCCAGCAGAGATTCCGCCGCATTCAGCAGACCGTTGCCACCAAACAGAGGATCCAGATCGCCCAGAACCGGAAGCGTTTTAATGACGTCCAGATTGAGCACAGATGCTTTCACGTTACCTGCCGCATCGGTGAGGTTCAGGTTGAGCACCTGCTGACCTTCACCCAGCGCACCGAGCAAGGCCGCCGGAATGTTCAGTGACCACGCACCGTTAGCCCCGACAATCGCCGAGAGCGGCGTGCCGTTGATAACCGTCGACACCACTGAACCCACGCCCGCACCAATCGCCGTGCCGCTGAGGGTTTGTGCTACCTGAGATTCCGCCAGATTGAGGAAACCGTCGGTCAGCCCCAGTCCGCTGGCCACGTTCAGGTCCAGCAATTTGTTGAAGAAGATATCCAGACCGGTACTGACGCTGGTGGTGTTACCCGCCTGATCCGTTACCGTCGCCGCCAGTGTCAGGGTGCCGTCGTTAAGCAACAGCAACTGCGCTGGCGTCAGATTGAGCGACCATGCCCCGCCCGGCTGAATAACCGCTGTACCAATGGACGCACCGCCCAGTGTGACGTTGACGGTCTGACCGTCCGCGCCGCTGGAGGTCCCGCCCACCAGTACGTTGAGCAGTGATTCCGCCAGATTGATGACGTTGTTACCGGCCACCGCATCCAGCGCCAGCAACGGCGCAGACGTATCGACGTTCACCGTATGCGGAACCGCCGTCCCCACGTTGCCTGCCGCGTCCGTCAGGATGGCGGAGATCACGTTGGTCGCACCATTCCCTTGCGGTAATGCCTGCAAATCGGCGGCGGGCACGCTGACAGACCAGGTACCGCCTGTCTGCACGGTGCCGCTGTAAGTTTTGCCATTCAGCGTGACCGTAACCACCCGGCCCACCTCGCTGGTATCCGCCGTCCCTGAAATCAGTTGCGCGGATTTCGACTCGGTATTATTCAAAATATCGTCGCCGGTAAAGGCGCTGATAGTCAGGGTCGGTGCGGTGGTATCCACCAGCACGCTTTGTGTGGCATTGGTCAACGGAATAAGCGTTGATGCGGTCACCGTGGTGGTGGTGCCATTCACAAATTCAGTGGCAGAGACAGCCACAGACCAGGTTCCCGCAGTGACAGTCGCCAGATGCGGAACACCTCCCACGGTGATGTTGACCAATGTGCCATCCGGCACATTCACTGTTTTACCGGAAAGGGTAATGTTCGCCGGATTGCCATCCGCCACGTTAATGATGTTGTCACCGGTGACCGGATCAATGGTGATGGCGAATGTTGGCGGCGTCAGGTTGACCGTGATGGCCTGTGGCGCCAGCAGGTTTGCCGTGTTACCCGCCAGATCATTAACAGAAGCGGTGATGGTGTCCGCGCTGTTCAGCGTAGCCAGCTCAGCCGGTGTCAGCGTCACACTCCATGAGCCATCGCCCAGCACCGTTGCCTGATGGCTGATGCTGCCGACAGTGACCGCCACCTGCTGTCCCGCCTGCACATTCACCGTTGTACCGGTGATGGTTTGCGTGCTCTGGCTCTCGGCGTAGGTCAGATCAAAACCGGCACCGGCAAAGGACGTTACTGCTACGGCTGGCAGTTGGGTTACGGCAATGCCAACGTCAGCCGAGGCCGAACCGGTGTTGCCGCCGCCGTCCGTGACCGTCACGGAGATTTGCTGTGCGCCCTGCGGCAGATCGGCGATTTCGCCCGCCGTCACAGGCACCGTCCAGTTACCGTCCGCATCCACCGTGACACCCGGAAGAGGTATTCCGGCAATAGTGACCACCACGGTTTGCCCCGCCCCTGTAATCCCCGTCGTCCCGGTCAGGGTTAGCGGTGTGGCGGCTTCCGCAGCGCTCAGATAACCATCGCCAAACGGCGTGTTGATGGTGACATCCGGCGCGGTGAGATAGCTGGTGAATGGCAACGTCGCAGGCGTACTGTTGCCTGCGGCATCTGTCACGGTGACGTTAATGTCATGCGAACCACTGCCCAGAGAGTTCAGCACGCCTGCAGGCAGACTTACCGACCAGTCGCCGGTCAGCGGATCGACGGTCGCGTTATAGGTAATGCCATTCACATCAATGGTCAGTTTAACGTTCTGATTGTTGCCGGTGATGCCGGTATTACCGGTAATCACGTTCACATCAGCCGCTTCCGTGATATTCAGATTGCCGTCGCCAAATGGCGGGTCGATAACCGGCACAGGGGCAGACAGATAGGAGGTGAAGGCCAGTGTCGCATCAGTATGGTTACCCGCGCTGTCGGTGGCCGTGACGGTAATCAGATGTGACGCCGTCGCGGTGCCAAGGGAAGTGAGCTGCGCTGATGTCAGGTTAAGGCTCCAGTTGCCGGTGTCCGGGTCGACCGTTGCCGTAAACGGGCTGCCGGTCATGCCCGCGATCGCCACGCTGACGGTTTGCCCGGCTCCGGTTACGCCGGTGGTACCGGTAAGGGTTTGCCCGTTAACATCAATGGATTCGGCAATATTTAGCGTACCGTCACCAAACGGCAGATTGATTGCCGGTGCCGGGACGTTGTTGATTTGTACGTCAACCGACGTCGTCAGCGGCGAGATGTTACCCGCGCTGTCGGTCACGGTCACGACGACCGGCCAGGTGCCATCCTGCAAGCCCAGCAACTGCGCGGGTGTCAGAGTGACACTCCAGGTTCCGGCAGCAGAATCCACCACCACCGGCACCGCATTACCGTTAATCACGACGGTAACCGTCTGACCCGGCGAGGTGATACCGGTCGTCCCGGTAATGGTGCCACCCGCCGTCGCTTCATCCAGATTCAGCACACCATCACCGAACGGTGTATTGATTCCGGCCTGCGGCAGGATTTGCGTTACCGACGTGAAATCAAGGGTACCGGCTGCGCTGCTCGGGTTACCTGCACTGTCGGTTGCCGTCACCGAAATAGTGTGTGTGTCATCCGTCAGCCCCTGCAAGACAGAAGCAGGGACGGTGGCGGTCCAGTTGCCATCCGCGCCGACGGTCGCGGTGACCGCCGTGCCATCTATCGTCACCGTTACGGTCTGGCCTGCGCCGGTAATGCCGGTGGTGCCGGTAATCAGCTGGGTTGCGCCCGCTTCAGCGGCATTCAGCACGCCGTCGGTAAACGGCGTATTAATGGTTGGCACACCCGGTTGGGTCAGCACCACATTCAGACTGGCACTGGAAGACGCCGGGTTAAGCGCGGTATCCGTCGCGGAGACGCTGACCTGAACCGGCCCGTTGTCCAGCCCGCTAAGCAGACCCGGTGCCACGACGGCTGTCCAGCCTGTTCCGAGGCCGTTCACGGTACCGGTGATCGGATCCGCCAGCCCCGGAATAGTGACCAGCACCGTGGTGCCCGCAACCAGCCCGGTACTGGTACCGCTCAGGGTAAACCCTGCGGCGGCTTCAGCAATATTCAGCACGCCGTCGCCTGCAATAGCACCGACGGTCAGGGTTGGCAGCGAATGGGTTGCCAGCGTGAAACTGCCTGAAGCAGTCACAATGTTACCGGCCGCATCACTGACGCTCACGCCGAGGGTTTTGCTGCCATCGGTGGCGAGTGCCTGCACATCAACGCCCGGTAGGGTCAGCGACCAGACTCCCTGATCGTTGGCCGTGGTCAGGTAATCCTTACCATTGAAGGTCACTTTGACCGTCAGATTAGGATCCGTCGTCCCGCTCACCGGCACACCCAGCGCGGCTTCGGCCAGATTGATGATGCCGTCACCGCCGGTATCCACCACGACAGTCAGCAGCGGAGGAGTTGTATCAACCGTGACATCATGCGTGCTGGTTGCTACGTTTTGCGCCACATCATCCGCTGTTGCTGTGAAGGTATTGTTCCCGGCGGGCATCGCCTGAACCTGCGCCGCCGTCATCGGGAAGCTCCAGCTCCCGTCAGCCTGCACGGTAGCGGTATAGGTCGCCGTGTAGTTTTCGCCGGTAATGACCACGGTCACCGTACCGCCCACGGGCACATGCGTGGAGGTTCCGCTCACGATCATGCCCTGATTGTGTTCAGTGCTATTGATGTAATCATCGCCGGAAATGGCGTTGATGGTCAGGGTTGGCAGGTCGCCCGGCTGGGTGATAACAGTGGCGTTGTGCGATGCGGATGCCGGGTTACCCGCCACATCGCTGGCGGTCGCTGTAACGGTAACCGGTCCGTCAGACAAGGTGCCCAGATCAGCCAGCGGCACGGTTGCCGTCCAGTCGCCATTCGCACCGACGACGGCGTTGTAGGTTTTGCCGTTAAAGCTCACCACCACCGTCTGCCCGACTTCAAGATTGGTGGATGTCCCGGTGATCGGAATATCCGCGCCTTTCTCCGCCGCATTAATGTAATCATCGCCGGACACGGCTGTAATCGTCAGCGTCGGCAAATTAGCGACATTCGCATCCACACTGAAGGTCTGCGTGGCTGTCGTGCTGTTGCCTGCCGCATCGGTGATCGTGGCGGTCAGCGTATAAGTGGTATCCGTCAGCGACTGCACGACGGTACTTGGCAGCGTGAAGCTCCAGGTGCCATCGGGCTGCACGGTTGCCGTGTAGCTGACGTTGTTGAAACTCAGCACTACAGACACTGTACGTCCGGTATCGTCCAGACCGGCCGTACCGCTGATCACCACCGGTTGCAGGGACTCAGCCGCGTTGATGATATTGTCGGTCGCCACGTCATTAATACTGAGAACCGGCGCCGTGCGGTCAACCGTGATTTGCGAGCTGGTGGTGCCAGTGTTACCGGCGGCGTCTGTGACCGTCACGCTCAGCGGCAGACTGCCATTGTCCAGCGCCCCTAAATCAGCCGCCGGAATCGTGACACTCCAGGTGCCGTTCGGGTTCAGCGTCGCCGGATAGTCTTCACCGCCTAAGGAAACCACGACCGTCTGGCCGTCAGCCGTCGCACCAATGCTGCCGGTGATGGTTTGCGACTGGCCGGACTCGGTCAGGTTGAGATAGGTATCGCCAAACGGTGTATCAATGTCCGGCACAGGGACGTTATTGGTCGCGATCCCGATATTGACCGGTGGCAAAGTGGTGGTATTACCCGCTGCATCCGTCAGTGTGGTGGTCAGCGGATAGCTGCCATCCGCCAGACCGTTGAGGGTATTCGCCGGAATGGTGGTGCTCCAGCTACCGTCTGGTTGCACCTCTGCGGTATAGGTTTGTCCGTTAAAGGTCAGTGTCACTGACTGTCCTGCATCGGCCGGATCACTGGTCCCGCTGAGGGTGATCGGTGCGCCAGCTTCGGCAGCGTTAATCACATTGTCCGTCGCCACGTTATCCAGCGTCAGCGGAGGCGGTGTGAAGTCCACATTCACGGAACCCGGTAAGGTTGCGGTGTTACCCGCCGCGTCTGTCACATCAACAGTGATGGTCTTCGTGCCTTCACCGAGGCCCTGCAAATCCGCGGCAGGAATGGTCACGGTCCAGCTACCGTCAGTGGCAACCGTGCCGGTATAAGGGACGCCGTCAAGGGTAACCGTCACCGTCTGACCGTCGCCGGTCAGTCCGGTTTTACCGGTCAGTGTCTGATCGGTGGCGGCTTCCGCGCTGCTCAGCAAACCATCGCCAAACGGGGTGTTGAGCGTTGGCTCCGGCAATGTGGCGTAGATGCCCAAATCCTGGGTGGTGGTCACCGGCCCCTGATCCGTGGTGACAGTCGAGGCAATCACATGACTGGTGCCATCCGCCAGACTGGCAACGTCAGACGCCGGAACGTTGACTGTCCAGTTACCGTCAGCATCGGTCTGCGTGGTGTAGGTCACCGTACCCAGTTTAACGGTTACCGGCGTTCCTTCCGGCACGTTGGCGGTTTTACCGCTGATATCAAAACCCGCAGCCGCTTCCGTAGCGTCGATTTTGTTATCGCCGGTGATCGGATTGATGGTCACACCGCCCAGCGCGCTGTTAACGGTGAAGTCTTCGCTGTTGTTCGCCGGATTACCGGCTTTATCGGCGACAGAAACCTCAATGGTTGCCGCGCCATTTTGCAGGGTCTGCAAGGTGGCAGCCGGTACGCTGACGCTCCATGCACCGCTGGCCAGCACTGTAGCCTGATAATCAATGCCGCCGATGGTCACGGTGACGATTTGTCCGGCTTCCACATGGGTGGTCGTTCCGCTGACGGTTTGCGGGTTCATACGTTCCGCGCCGTCGAGGGTGCCGTCTCCGGCAAAGAGGTCAATGTCGATTGTCGGCAGCAATGCCGGATCCGCTGTCACAGTGACCGGTGCGGTTGCGGTGCCTGCGTTACCGGCGGCATCGGTCACCGTGGCGGTCAGGGTATAGGTGCCGTTCGCCACGTTTGCCAGCGCATCGGCCGGGATGTTGACTGTCCAGCCGCCGCCTGCTGCCACAGTGCCGGTATAAGTGTGTCCGCCAATGCTGATGGTGACGGTATCGCCCGCCTCACCCGCTCCTGCCGTGCCGCTGACCGGAATAATCGCCCCGGCTTCTGCGGCATTGATGGTGCCGTCGCCCGCGACCGGTGTGGTGATGGTGACTACTGGCGCGACGGTATCAATAGTTACCGGCGTACTGAGATTGCTGGTATTGCCTGCCGCATCCGTGACGGCCACCAGCACCGCCCCGGGTCCCTGAGGAAGGGTTTGCAAATCTCCGGCAGGGACGGTGGCGCTCCAGTTCCCGCTGGCATCCACCGTGGCGGTGTAATCTGTCCCGCCGACGGTAACGATGACAGTCTGTCCGTCGCCGCTGACCCCGGTGCTGCCGGTCAGCGTCTGACCTGCTGCCGCTTCACTGGCATTGAGCTGCGTATCGCCAAACGGCGTGTTGAGTGTCGCGTCAGGGAGGGAATGGATGATCACACCGAAGTCACTGCTGCCGGACACCGGATTGCCTGCCGCATCAGTCGCGCTGACTTTCACGGTGTTAGTGCCGTCACTGAGCAGCGCCAGATCGGCTGCCGGAATCTGCGCACTCCAGGCACCGCCCGTGCCGACGGTTGCCGTATAAATTTTACCGTTCAGCGTGATGGTCACCACGCCATTTACCGGCACATTGCTGGAGGTGCCGCTGAGGGTAATTCCTGCGGCGGCTTCACCGGCATTGAGCTGGTTATCACCCGCCACCGGATTTACCGCCAGCCCGCTGAGCAGGTTGTTGACGATCAGGGTTTCGCTGCCTGTCGCCACATTTCCCGCTTTATCCGCCACTGACACGCTAATTTGTGTGGTGCCGTTGGCGATGGTCGCCAGATCCGCCGCCGGAACGCTGACGCTCCAGCTTCCGCTTGGCTGCACCACTGCCGTATAAGAATGGCCATTCAGCAGGATCAGGACTGTCTGACCCGCTTCAACACGGGAGGTTGAACCGCTGAGCTGCTGCGCGGTTTGTTGTTCTGCTCCATCCAGCACATTATTACCCGCAAAGGTATTAACGGTGATGGTCGGGCCGTTCGCCGCATCGGCTGCAAGCTGCACGCCGGAGTTAACCGTTGTGCTGTTGCCCGCCGCATCGGACAACTGGACGCTCACCGGATAGCTGCCGTCTGCCACACCATTGAATGCGGTGGCTGGCACGGCAACATTCCACTGGCCGTTTGGCTGCACAATGCCGGTATAGGTTTCACCGTTGAGGGTGACGGTGACGGTGCGTCCGGCTTCCGAAATCGAGGCAGTTCCGGTGATCGTCACCCCCTCAGCCGCTTCAGAGGCGTTGATGTATCCGTCGCCGGAAACCGGGTTAACAGTCAGAAGCGGCGCGGTGAAATCAGCCGTAGCGTTACTGCTTAACGTGGCGGTATTGCCCGCGCCGTCAGTGGCAGTGACGGCAATCGCCACATTGCCCTGTGGCAACGCCTGCAAATCTGCTGCCGGAACCTGAACTGACCAGTTGCCGTCTGCGGCCACAGTCGCGTTATAGGTTTTCCCGCCTAATGTGACGGTGACGGTTTGACCATCACCCGATTTTCCAGTGGTACCGCTGAGAGTCTGCCCGGCGGCGGCTTCAGTCGCATTGAGCAGACTATCGCCAAACGGGGTATTGAGAGTGGGAAGAGGATTGGTGTTATCAATACCGATATTAATACTGTTCGATAAAATTATTCCACCAGGCCCTTCGACAGTGGCAGAAATGCTGTTGAGATCTGGATTGCTTCCTTGAATGTCCTCGATCTCGCCCGTGCTTAACAGCATGAACCATCTGCCATTCGCCCCTACCGTGGCTGTTTTAAACAGCGAGCCGAATTGCACGGTGACTATGGCGTTTTCCGCTACCCCCAGAGTGGTACCACTGATTTCAATGCCGTTTGCAGTTTCCACTGCGTTGATGACGTTATCACCCGTTACCGGGTCAATCGCAATACCGTTCTGAGAGGTATCAACCTCGAAAGTATCAGTGCCGGTCGCCGGGTTACCGGCTTTATCAGACACGCTGACATTGAGGGTTTGGGTACCGTCGGTCAGCGTGACCATATCGGCCGCCGGAATAATCACACTCCAGTTGCCGCTGGCCTGCACCGTGGCTTCATAGGTATTGCCGTTGAACGTAATGGTGACAATCTGCCCGGCTTCGACGCGGGTAGTGGTCCCGCTCAGCACCTGCGCCGTCTGGACTTCCGCGCCGTCAACGGCGTCATCGCCGCCAAATGCATTCACTGAAATGCCCGGCTGAAGAGTGGAATCGGCAGCAACATGCAGCGGGCTGGTGCTGGTGGTGGTGTTGCCCGCCGCATCCGTCAGGGTGGCGCTGATCGGGAAATCACCGTTCAGACCAGTCAGCGTGCCAGCCGGGATTTGTGTGCTCCATGCGCCGTCATCACCGACAACGGCGGTAAATGTCTGGCCGTCAATGGTGATGGTAACCGTTCTGCCTGCATCTGCTGCCGAGGCGGTACCTGACAGGGTCAGTGCGCCTGCAGCTTCGGCCAGACTGATTTGGCCGTTGCCCGCCAGCGGATTGATAGCAAGGGTTGGGGCGACAGTATCGATGCTGACTGGCGTGGTAATGGTGTTGTGATTGCCCGCCGGGTCCGTCACGGTGACCACGATATTATTGCTGCCCTGCGGCAGGTTACCGAGTACTGAAGGCGGAACCGTCACGGTGAAGATACCGTCTGGCGTAACCGTGCCGGTAATTTGCTGGCCACCAAGGGTGACAGTCACGGTCTGACCATCGCCGGTGAGACCCGTGTTCCCCGTCAATGTCTGGCTGGTGATGGATTCACTGCCATTGAGCGTATTGTCACCGCCGAAAGCCGGATCAAGCGTCGGCGGAACGCCATGGATAGCAACATTCAGATCTGTCGTCTGACTGATGGTATTGCCCTGACTATCGACCAGGCTGACGGTTACGGTCGTCGGGCCATCAGTCAGCGCCTGCAACCGGGCAGGAGAAAGACTCAGGTTCCAGCCCCCCTCCGCTGTTGTTGTGGTCTGATATGCCACGCCGCCGATTGTCACCGTGATCTGCGTGCCCGCAGGGACATTGGATGTGGTACCGGTGATCACCAGCGCGCTTTGCGCTTCACTGGCATTGAGCTGACCATCACCTGAGATCGGGTTGACCATCAAAATACCGGCGCTGTCGCTGATAACGAAACTTTCCGGTGTAGTGGTCGAGTTTCCTGCGGCATCGGTCAGTGACGCGGTCAGCGTATAATTGCCTTCAGCAAGCGCGGAAACCGTGCTGGCGGGTATTGTCACCGACCAGGTGCCATCAGCACCTACCGTCGTGTTGTATTGCGTGCCATTGAGGGTAACGACCAGTGTGCGCCCGGCTTCAGAGACAGAAGCTGTGCCGGTCACTGTCAGCGGTTGCTGATGCTCAACGGCGTCAAGAATGTTGTCACTGGCGACAGGATCGAGCGAGACCACCGGCGGGGTTTTATCCACGACAACGGTGATCCCCTGAGTGACCGATTTGCCATCAGTACCGGTGACAGTGACGGACACCACGTAAGTACCATCTGCCAGATTTTGTAAATCTACCGGCGGCAGATTGATGTTCCATTTGCCGTCAGCGCCTACGGTACTGGTGTAGGTTTTACCGTTGATGGTCAGGGTAATGGTCTCGCCTGCGGCCACGTTACTTGCGGTGCCTGAAAAGATTTGTGCTAAACGCGATTCCGTGGCGTTAAGGGTGTTGTCACCGGCAAATGCGCCCAGCGATAACGTTGCGGTCTGGCCGGTGTTTCCGCCACCGGTGTTTCCGCCACCAGTATTCCCGCCACCGGTATTCCCACCGTCAGTGTTTCCGCCGCCGTCGCTGCCACCGTTATTACTGCTGCCGCCACCGCCACCACCACCGCCGCCACCTGCGGCAATTGCGATCCCGGCACCCAGTGCGACAACGCCCAGAACGGCACCTAAAACAGCCGGGTCAAAATTAGAGGAGTCGATGACCAGCGCCCCGGCATCAGGAATGGTTTCATAAGCGGGAACGATCGGGGTTGCCCCCGCTGTTGCGCCGGTATCGACAAACGCGGCATGTTCGATCGGGTGGGTGCCATCATCAAAAATCAGTTCGCTGTGATTCCCCTTGCCATCTGTATCGAAGAAACTGTGATAGCGGACGGTGCGTCCGTCTTTCATGTGAATAACAAGATCATTCCCCACACGCTCATAGCGGGTGACCACGTCACGGGTCGCGTGTACGCGTACTATGCTGATTTGATTAAGAGTTACGTCCTGACTGGCGTTTGAAACCTGGGAGATTACTGCACCATTAGTACGAGAAAGAATATCAATAACAACGCTACCGTTCTGAGCCATGTTGTACCCCTGTTACGCCAGTTGTTGTCCATACACGCTAAACACCGCTCTTCCTTTTCAGGTAAAAAGCGGTTCAGCGGGTAATGAAGACCATTAAGAAAAATGGATAAACTTCCAACTGGTGTGAGGTATTGCCACAGGCTACAAAACAAACAAAAACGGCTGTTATTAAATTTATATATTTTTTAGGGGCTTTGGTTAACCATCATTTCGGTATTTTTTCCCGAAACTCCATAAGTTATATGCATGATTTGAGTTAATCTCCATAAAAAGACATAATCATTAAGATTGAAATAATTCATTAAAAAAGTCAAATCATCAGTTTGACAGATGTTAAATTTTGGTTTAACGCTATGCAGATAATTTTATTATTATAAAAAACAACAAATTAATAAATTACCCACACAATATACATGGTGTTATTGTTAACAAAATTAAGCAACAGACAGTCAGATAATCGATCAAATTAACTTATCAATTGTGTGATCGCCTTGTAGATTTTATGGCAAAAGGGTATTTGGCAAACACATAATTAGGACTATGCGCAATCACAGCACTTATGCTTTCTGATAAAGTGTCCGCCCAGTGCGTCTGTGGGCGGATAAAGGCTTAATTTTTTAAACGCAAAGGGATTTTCACAACATGCCTCACGGCCCGATAACTGCACCGCCCTCGCAGGAAATGTTCGCTGAACACATTTCGCAACCTGGCTTTAGCAGGTTCTGCGCTGACCGGTTTATCGTGCAGGTCAGCAGTTTATCTGTTGCATCAGGTTGCGTCGCGGCAACGATGTTGTGTGCCACTGTTTGTGCAAAAACCGTCGTCCGCTAAAAGCGTCATTACAAGAATGAAGGAAAAAACTCATCATCATGGCTGGTAAATATTTATCGCTGACATCAACCAATATCACGCGATTCTTTTGGTTGTTCATTTTGTTGCTGGCTATGGGGCTCGGCCTTTACGGGTATAACTACACCAATGCTTATCTGAACGACAAACTGCGCACGGTGCAAAATACCGCTGACTTGCTGCAAAAGCGCATCGATAAGTATCGCTACATGACCTACCAGATTTACGACAATTTCACCGGCCAGCCGATGGCGGCGGATGCCGTCAGTGCGCAGGAAATCCGCCTGCGTCAGGATATGTATTTTGTCTCCAAACCTCACAAGAAAACTGATGCGCTGATTTTCGGTGCACACGACAGTTCCACGCTGGATTTAACCCTGAAAATTTCATCCTTCCTGGATGACCAGTGGGGCTCAACAACTCACCCTTATTCGCTGTATTACCTGAACGGTCAGGATAACAGCATGTTGTTGATCACCACGGTGCCGCTGCAGTTGCAAGACTCCCGCCTGAAGGAAAACTATTTCACCAGCACGCTGCAATCGCGCCGTGCCGAAATGTTGCAGCAGGCGAACACACTGGACGAACGCGAAAGTTATTCTCCTCTGCGCAAATCGCGCCAGAGTAACGACTATTCCTTCTCCCTGCGCACCACCTTTAATAATCCGGGACATCTGGCGACCGTGATTGCCTTCGATTTACCGATGAGTGATCTCATCCCTTACAGTATGTCGAGAGATAATTTCCAGCTTAATGGCAACACCACGGCGGTCAATGAAGGTGATCCGGCCGATGATAATCCGGCGGCCAGCAGCATCGTGATGCAGGGATGGTCGCTGGTGTTTGATGTGCCGCTGAGAAATTCACCGCTGTCACTCACCTACCACGTTCCGCTGTTCAGCCTTGTGGTTGATCTTTCACGTAATAACTTCTGGCTGATCCTGATTAACCTGTTCCTGATCGGGCTGGCGATGACCAGTATCTATTTCATTCGCCATCAGTACATCCGCCCGAGCGAGAATATGGCGGCACAATTACAGATGCAGCAGGCGCTGAATCAGGAAATCATTTCGGGTCTGCCGCTCGGTTTACTGGTGTATAACTTCAGCAACCACAGCGTGATCCTCAGTAATAAAATTGCTGACCAGTTATTACCGCATCTGAGTCTGAACAAAATTGCCAATATGGCCGAGCAGCATCACGGCACGATACAGGCGACCGTCAATAACGAAGTTTATGAAATCCGCATGATCCGCAGCCAGATTTCGCCGGAAACTTACCTGTTTATGCTCCACGATCAGGATAAAGAAGTGATGGTGAACCGCACGCTGCAACAGGCCAAACGTGAGTTTGAGAAGAACCTGCAGGCACGCAAACTGATGCTGCATAATCTGGGCATTGAGCTGAATCAGCCATTGCAGGAACTGAACGGGCTGGCCGTGGCGTTAGTGGAAGAACAGAAACCGGAAGAACGTCAGGCGCTGGAAAGCAAACTCCTGAGTGAGTCGCGTAACGCGCTGACGCTGGTTGATAACATTACGCTGCTGACCCGTCTGGAAACTCAGGACTGGCAACCGGCGAACGATAAGTACGTGCTTTCAACCCTGGTAGATGAGCTGTTGCTTGAGGCCCTGCCCCGCCTGAATCAGAAAGGCCTCGGGTTGCTGAATCATTTCCAGATTGCCCCTGAAGCGGCCTTTGTCGGCGATATGCAGGCAGTGAAGAAAATTCTGTCCCTGCTGCTCGATTATGCCATTGTTACCACATCGCTGGGCAAGGTGACCCTGACCAGCGAACAGGACGAAGATCGCCCGGATCAGCTGATTTTCCACATAAACGATACGGGTAGCGGAATTTCCAAAGAAGAATTGAGTAATCTGAATTATCCTTTCCTTAGCCAGACGTTAGTCGATCGCTTTAACCACGGTTCCGGGCTGACATTCTTCCTGTGTAATCAGCTGTGCAAAAAACTGGGCGGTCAGCTGGAAATCCGCAGCAAGCTCAACATCGGCACACGCTATACTGTACGTGTTAAACAACGTCAGGAAGCGCAGGAAATCGAAGCGGAAGACGAGAAATTACTCAATGATGTGACGGTATTACTCGATATCACATCAGAGGAAGTTCGCGGTATTGTGACCCGGACCATGAACGCTTACGGCGCGGTGTGCATCGTGGCTGACGATCGTCAGGTCGCGCGGGAATATGATGTTTTACTGACAGATAACCCGCAAAACAGTGACAAATTTACCCTGCTGCTGACTGACGATGAGTCGGGATTCCAGCAGCTTGAAAAGCATTATATTCGCGTCAATTACAACATCAGCAATGCGCTGATAGACGCAACCTTACTGTTAATCGAACAGCAATTTTCTGTATCCGATGACAGTGTTTCACCCGAAGAGCCCGGCGAAGACTCTCTCGACCTTTATGAAAAGCAGCTAAAATCAAGCGATTACTATCAGCTTTTCGTCGAGACAGTACCGGAAGATCTTGAGAAACTGTATAATGAAAACCAACGTCGTGATTTCACATCACTTTCCCAAACAGCACATCGTCTCAAGGGAGTGTTCGCTATGCTGAACCTGACCCCAGGCAAGCAAATGTGTGAATCGTTAGAACAATACATCGCAGATGGCGATGCGTTACAGATTACTGAAACCATCAACCACATTGATTCTTTTGTCTCCAGACTGCTCCAGCAAGGTAGCTAATCACATGAATAATATGAACGTAATTATTGCTGATGACCATCCTATCGTCCTGTTTGGTATTCGTAAGTCCCTTGAACAAATTGAATGGGTGAATGTTGTAGGCGAGTTCGAAGACTCAACTGCACTGGTTAACAGCTTAAGCAAACTTGATGCTCATGTGCTGATCACTGACCTGTCCATGCCGGGCGATAAATTCGGCGATGGCATCACCCTGATCAAATACATCAAGCGCCACTACCCGCAGTTATCCATCATTGTTCTGACCATGAACAATAATCCGGCGATCCTGAGTTCTGTACTGGATCTGGATATCGAGGGGATTGTGCTTAAGCAAGGCGCGCCAACTGACCTGCCAAAAGCGCTGGCCGCATTGCAGAAAGGCAAAAAGTTCACGCCGGACAGCGTGGCAAAACTGCTGGAAAAAATCAGCGCCAACGGTTACGGCGACAAACGCCTGTCTCCGAAAGAAAGCGAAGTTCTGCGCCTGTTCGCAGAAGGTTTCCTGGTGACTGAGATTGCCAAAAAGCTGAACCGCAGCATTAAAACCATCAGCAGCCAGAAGAAATCTGCGATGCTGAAACTGGGCGTGGAAAACGATATCGCCCTGCTGAACTATCTGTCTTCCGTCAGCTCCCAGCCGGTAGATAAAGACTAACGCTTCAGGGCGTTATGTAGGTTCAGACGTGAAAAAGGCACCTAACGGTGCCTTTTGTATTTTCCGACGTCGTCCGTCAGGATTGTCGCTTTCTGCGAACCAGCGCACTGTAATAACGCAGCGTATCGCGCAGGGTTTCCAGTGTGACTGGCTTGGATAAACAGTTATCCATACCCGCTTCCAGACAACGCTGCCGTTGTTCCGCCAGCGCGTTAGCGGTGACGCCGATCACCGGTAAGGTATGGCCGAGTTCGCGCAGTTTTGCCGTCAGCCCGTAACCGTCGAGGCGCGGCATGTTGACGTCGCTGAGCACAATATCAATTTCATGCGCGCGCATGGCATCCAGTGCGTCAATCCCGTCGTTCGCCGTCACCACGATATAGCCCATCGTGCCCAGTTGATCCGCCAGGAGACGGCGGTTAATCGGATGATCATCCACCACCAGCAAGGTAATATCGCTGTAATCCTGCGCCACAGCGGATTCCGGCGTCGCTGAGCCGCCCTCTTCCGCTGTCGTCTCGAGACGGTAAATCCGGTTGAGCAGCGCAGTGATTTCCAGTGGTGTGGACGTACTATGAATCCAGTAACCCGGACGCGTTTCGACTGGCGGCCCGATATGGCCGATTGAGAATTCAATCTGTGCGGCCAGTTCGCCCTTATGGATCAGCGGCGTGTCAGTAATCAGCACATCTTCCCGCTGGCTTTGCAGTTCCGGCTCGCAGCGCTGAACATTCGCGCCGTGATAACGCATCAGTTGCATCAGGTAACTTTCCAGATAAGCATTGCGCACATCCAGCCAGACCGTTTTGTCCTGCCAGTTGTCCAGCGGCTCACCCGACGGGAAAGTGGCGTTGTAGAGCGGAATACGCACCGTAAACGAACTGCCCAACCCCGGTTCCGATTCCACCTCAATATCGCCATCCATCAGGTTAATCAGCTTTTCACAGATAGCCAGCCCCAGACCGGTGCCCTGGAAATGGCGCTGCACGCCGGTTCCGACCTGGAAGAACGGATCAAACAGGCGGGTGATTTCGCGCTCAGGGATCCCGACGCCGGTATCGCGCACCTGAAACTCAAGATAGTTTCCGCAGGTTCTGACATTCAGAACAATGCAGCCGGTGTCGGTAAATTTAATCGCATTGTTCAGGATGTTGGAGATGACCTGTTGCAGACGCACCGGATCGCCATTGAATGACAACGGCACGTTGTGTTCGATAAAGCAGTAAAGTCCCAGACGCTTTTTCACCACCAGCGGCAAATAGTTACCGGCAATGTGAGTGATCACTTCGCGACAGGAGAATTCCTGCGGCTCGATTTTCAGCTGCTCGGATTCAATTTTGGAGAAGTCGAGAATGTCGCTGATGATTTTCAACAGCAGTGCCGACGAGTTATTCATTGCCGTCACCAGACGGTCAACGCCCTGAGGCAACCCTTGCGTTTGCAGTAAATCCAGGTTGCCGATGATACCGTAAAGCGGCGTGCGCAATTCATGGCTGACGGTTGCCAGGAACATTGATTTCGACTGGCTGGCCTGCTCGGCCGCATTAGCCATTTCCTGCAAAGACTCTTCCATTTTCACGCGCGCACTGACGTCGATCAGCACACAAATCGCCACGTCTTCATTACGGTAGCGTGAATGCACGAAACTTAGCTGGATGTTGTTATTGTTCTTGGTGATGACATCGACGAAATTGGTCTGCTGATCGCAGATGATCCGCGTAATACGCTGCCGGTCTTCCTGCGTCAGCATGCTGATATAATTATGCGCCAGTTCATTACTCAGGATGTTAACGCCATCGCTGATACGCAAAATGGAAATGCCGACCGGCGCTGAGGCCACGATTTTATGGTTGAACTGTTCATGTTCTTCAAGCCGGAATGCGTTTTCCTCGGCCGGTAAAAACATTTTGCGCTCAAAAACCCAGGCCAGAATAAACAATAACAGGCCGGAGAATATATTCAGTAAAACCGCATTAAAAATCAGGATTTTAAATCGCTCGATCACCGTATTAAACGGCATGGAATACACCACACTCAGCGAGGACGGTGTCAGCGGCTTTTTGTAGACCAAATCTTTATAACCATTTACATACCCGAAGAATGAACTGGCCTGCGGATAATCGCCCGGCGCGGCGCTGTAGTGCCCGTCCTCGGAAATCCCCAGCAGCGGCTGATCGTCTTCATCCAGCAACGTCACGGCGGTGTGCTGTGAATTCGGATTCAACAAATCTTCGGCGCGCAGATTTTGCTGAATACCCATCAGCGCTTCGAGTTTATTGCCGACATAAATCGGGGTCAGCACATACAAATTTCCGGAGTCTTTACTGCCGGACTGCGACACCCAGTACAGGCTGTTTTCTTTATCTGTGCTCTTACTGTTGCGATATTGCATAATTTTTTCATGCAATGATTTCAACTGTTCCTGGCTTTCGCGCTCGAACGGTTCGCTGCTGATACCAAAATCAACCAGACACAAACTCTCGCCACTGATGAGGAACACGCGATTGAGATCGTAGGCATCGGAAAAGTTGTCTTTCCAGTAATGGATCATGTTACCCAGCGAAGCCAGCGAATTACGGTAGCTATCATTAATCTGCGAACAGTCGGACTCAGGGAACAATGAGAGATAAGACGGCGCCGTGTTTTTAGTGCTGATTATGCCGTTGATGATATCCAGCCCGTTCACTGAAGCGCTCAGGCGATTCTCAGCCATAAACTTAATGCTGTGCATCACATCATTGGAATTTTTGATGTAACTCTGCGCCAGATCGTAATTGAGATTGTCCTCATCGCGGATCTCGGATTCTTTGTTATGGAAAATATTCAGCACATAAAAGGTGGTCAGCAGCACACCCAGTGTCCACAACATAAGCGCCAGCACCCGGAAAAGATAACGGGAGATTTTTAGCGTTGTGCGAAACGAAGCAAGATATTTCAAGGATTAACCATTAGCAAAACGGCTCAGCGAGCGGAATGGGGATCAGGATACACTATTGCCAGACTTTCTAAAAAGCGCCGCATAATGCAGTGTAGGTGAAAGATTTGTTTTAAGACGAATCCAATAAAAAAGGGCATAACTATTGTTATGCCCTTTTGTCTGCTGACTAAGAAAACTTATTCTTCTTCGTCATCAGCTGGCTGATCGTCTTCACTTTCCGCGTCGTCTGGCAGATCGGCTGCTTGTGCCGCTTCCAGTTCGCCCGCTTCGGTGGCTACGCCATCCAGTTCTTCGTCTTCAACCGGTTCTGCAACACGTTGCAAGCCAACCACATTCTCATCGTCTGCAGTACGGATAAGCGTCACACCCTGGGTGTTACGGCCAACAGTACTCACTTCGGAAACACGGGTACGCACCAGCGTACCGGCATCGGTGATCATCATGATTTGATCCGCTTCATCAACCTGAATCGCACCAATAACCGGTCCGTTACGCTCACTCACTTTGATTGAGATAACGCCCTGCGTTGCACGGGATTTAGTTGGGTACTCGGTCGATTCAGTACGTTTACCGAAACCGTTCTGCGTCACAGTCAGGATACAACCGTCACCGCGTGGGATGATAAGCGATACAACGCTGTCGCCTTCGCCCAGACGGATACCGCGTACACCGGTCGCCGTACGGCCCATTGAGCGGACGGCTTCTTCAGAGAAGCGCACGACTTTACCGGCTGCAGAGAACAGCATGACTTCGTCTTTACCGTCAGTCAGGTCAACACCAATCAGCTCATCACCCTCGTTGAGGTTGATGGCGATAATGCCGGCGCTGCGTGGACGGCTGAAATCGGTCAGCGCAGTTTTCTTCACGGTACCGCTGGCGGTTGCCATGAACACATGACGACCTTCTTCGTACTCGCGTACTGGCAGAATGGCGGTAATACGTTCGTTCGGCTCAAGCGGCAACAGGTTGACAATAGGACGGCCACGGGCACCGCGGCTGGCTTCCGGCAACTGATAGACTTTCATCCAGTACAGACGCCCGCGACTTGAGAACATCAGAATAGTGTCGTGGGTGTTGGCCACCAGCAGACGATCGATAAAGTCTTCTTCTTTAATGCGTGCTGCTGACTTCCCTTTACCGCCGCGACGCTGCGCTTCGTAATCAGTCAGAGGCTGATATTTCACGTAGCCCTGATGCGACAAGGTCACCACAACGTCTTCCTGATTGATCAGGTCTTCGATGTTGATGTCAGAGGTATTTGCCGTAATTTCGGTACGACGCGGATCGTTGTATTGATCACGGATCGCTTCCAGTTCTTCACGAATGACTTCCATCAGACGGTCAGGGTTGGACAGGATGAACAGCAGCTCAGCGATTTGCACCAGCAGCTCTTTGTATTCATCCAGCAGTTTTTCGTGCTCAAGACCGGTCAGTTTCTGCAGACGCAGATCCAGAATGGCTTGTGCCTGTTGCTCAGTCAGGAAGTATTTTCCATCATGAATACCAAACTGCGGCTCCAGCCATTCAGGACGGGCTGCATCGTCACCCGCACTTGCCAGCATCGCTGACACGTTGCCCAGATCCCATGAACGCGCGACCAGGCCAGCTTTCGCTTCAGCCGGCGTCGGTGCCGCACGGATCAGTTCAATGATCGGGTCGATGTTCGCCAGCGCGATAGCCAGTGCTTCGAGGATATGAGCACGGTCGCGGGCTTTACGCAGTTCGAAAATGGTACGACGCGTCACCACTTCACGGCGGTGGCGGACGAACGCTGACAGAATTTCTTTCAGACCGAGAATCTTCGGCTGACCCTGGTGCAATGCCACCATGTTGATGCCGAAAGACGTCTGCAGTTGCGTCAGGGAATACAGGTTGTTCAGAACCACTTCACCGACAGCATCGCGTTTAATTTCAATCACGATACGCATGCCGTCTTTATCAGACTCATCGCGCAGCGCACTGATACCTTCGACGCGTTTTTCTTTCACCAGCTCGGCGATCTTTTCGATCAGACGGGCTTTGTTCACCTGATACGGGATCTCGTGAACAATGATGGTTTCGCGACCGGTTTTCGCATCGGCTTCTACTTCAGCTCGGGCACGGATATAAATTTTGCCACGGCCGGTACGGTAAGCTTCTTCGATACCACGGCGACCGTTGATGATCGCAGCCGTCGGGAAGTCTGGCCCCGGGATGTGTTCCATCAGCCCTTCAATGCTGATGTTTTCATCTTCAATATACGCCAGACAGCCGTTGATCACCTCGGTGAGGTTATGCGGCGGAATGTTGGTTGCCATACCGACAGCGATACCCGACGAGCCGTTAACCAGCAGGTTGGGAATGCGCGTTGGCATAACAGAAGGAATTTGTTCTGTGCCGTCATAGTTTGGCACGAAATCGACAGTTTCTTTTTCTAAATCTGCCAGCAATTCGTGTGCAATTTTTGACATGCGGATTTCGGTATAACGCATGGCTGCTGCGGAGTCGCCATCCACTGACCCGAAGTTACCCTGCCCGTCCACCAGCATATAGCGAAGTGAGAAAGGCTGAGCCATACGAACGATGGTGTCATAAACCGCGGTATCACCGTGTGGGTGATATTTACCGATAACGTCACCGACCACACGGGCCGATTTTTTATAGGCTTTATTCCAGTCGTTACCGAGGACATTCATTGCGAAAAGTACGCGGCGGTGCACCGGTTTCAAACCATCGCGCACATCTGGTAACGCACGTCCGACAATAACGGACATCGCATAATCCAAATAAGAGTTTTTAAGCTCTTCTTCGATGTTAATCGGTGTGATTTCTCTGGCAAGGTCGCTCATGGAGCTGCTATCCCTCTACTGATTATTCATGGCCGCTGCCCACGTAGGCATATATAGCGCAAAGGTGTAAAACTATACCACAAACCAGCCAAACGTGGAAAACAACCGCCCCCTTTTGCCGACTATTATCCAACGCGTTTCAAACCTTTGCACGCAGGGCTTCATTTCGTATAAACATTAACCAAAACCACAAAACTGAGCCAAAGCAGATGGAATATGTATAATCCGCTAATCAAGTTATAAGGAGTTCATCACGCTCATGACAACCACACCCTCCGCAACACCGCAAAACATCGACCATGAAGAAATCGCCAAATTTGAAGCCGTCGCCTCGCGCTGGTGGGATCTGGAAGGCGAATTCAAACCGCTGCATCGCATCAATCCGCTGCGTCTGAACTACATTCTCGAACGCGCTGATGGCCTGTTTGGAAAAAATGTTCTCGATGTCGGCTGCGGTGGCGGCATTTTGAGTGAAAGCATGGCAGTGGCGGGGGCGACAGTCACCGGACTGGACATGGGCGGCGAACCCTTGCAGGTAGCACGTTTGCATGCGCTGGAAAGCGGCGTGAAGGTGGAGTACGTGCAGGAAACCGTGGAAGCGCACGCCGACGCGCATCCGCAGCAATATGACGTGGTGACTTGCATGGAAATGCTGGAACACGTGCCGGATCCGGCTTCTGTCGTTGCCGCCTGCGCGCGTCTGGTGAAACCTGGCGGCCATGTGTTCTTTTCCACCATCAACCGCAACAATAAAGCCTGGCTGATGGCCATTTTCGGCGCTGAATATGTGCTGAAAATGGTGCCGAAAGGCACGCACGACATCAAAAAATTCATCAAGCCGTCTGAATTGCTGGGCATGATTGACCGCACATCGCTGTTTGAGCGTCACATTATGGGACTGCACTACAACCCGCTGACCGACCATTTCAAACTCGGGCCAAATGTTGATGTGAACTACATGATCCACACCCAGGCGCTGTAATATTCTGACTGCAAAAAAGGGTACAGCCTGCGCTGCACCCTTTTAATTTCACGGCTAACTGACTGACTTACCAGCGAATACTCACCCCAACTGACGCTTCGGTTTGCGAAAAATCATCTGACCCTTCTTGCTGTCCAACCTTGCCCCAGAGCGTGGTATTTTCGCCCAAATTGCCACTGATCCCGGTACTCAGTTCCGCACTGTCTTTGGCGGTGTTATCGGTGAAATTCACGCCATCCACATTCAGGGAAGTTTCCGCACTGTTATGGCGGTAATTCGCCTCTACAAAAGGTCTGAGATGCAGCGTCGGCGACGGATGAATATCCCATTCACTGCGCAAGCCTAAGCGCGTCTGAACGTTATTATCCCCCTGTTGTGCCACTTTCGACTGATTCGACGCGGTAAAATCTTTCTGCTTCACGCCCTGATAAATCACCTGCGCCTGGGGTTGCACGGTCCAGTTCCACTGGTTTCCCTGCATCAGGGTAAAACGGTAACCACCTTCCAGTGAGGCGGAAAGGCCGGAAGAGTGATAATTATCATCACCTGTACCGTCTTCGCTGACGCTGTTATCAAACCAGGCATATTGCATCCAGCTGTCGAGATACGCGCCCTGATGATCCTGTGCGTTCTGATACCAGGAAGCGGTCAGTCCGACGGCGTATCCCTGGCTGTCATTATCTGATTTGCGCCCGGTCAGTACACTGGTGCTATCGCCGTGGCTGTTACTGTAACCGCCCACCACACCCGCCAGGATTTCCCCGTCACCTGCATTATTGCGCAGGAAATTGCCGCTGATCTGAACCACTGACGTGTCATTGTGACTGTCAATCTGGCTGGCAAAGGTTGAGCTGTCGCGCGATGAATCCACCCGCAGCTTAATATTGTCATGACCGGCACCGGCATGATCCTGCGCCGTCATACTGAAGGCATTATTGGCGATGCGCAGGTTGCTCATATAGCCGCCCATTTTAGGGTTCAGCACCGGTGTAAAATCTTCCCCGCCAGAGGCTGGCACAGGTTGCGGCTGCGGTTGAACATCGGGATCAGGTTGCGGCTGGACGTCAGGATCGGGCTGAGGTTCCGGTTGAGGCTCCGGCGTCACCACCTGCGAGCGCAGATACCAGTCCTGATTATCCTGCACCAGAGAATAGTCGTAGGCGCCCATATTGATATATTGCTGACCACCGGCCAGATGGAAATCTGCCGCGTTCTGGAAGCTTTGCGGGTCGGCAACAAAATCGACAACTTTGATGCCGGTTTGTGTCGCCTGCCCGATGCCGCTGACCGGCACAACCGCCAGCGCGGTATCACCGGAAGTATTGCCGTTAAGAATCAGCTGGTCGGTCGCCGAGGTATCACCATTCATTTCAGTTTCCAGCACCAGCGTGCCGCCGCCGGTGTAATCACCGTTGACCGTCAGCGTATCCCCGGCCTTGCCATTCTCCAGACTGGCGGTTCCTGCGCTGTTATCAAGGCTGCCGTTGACCGTCACACCGGCTAAATAGGTCAATGCATCCAGGGAAAGATTCGTGTTCAGCGTGCCTTTAAGCGCCATACCGGACGTAGCATTCACCAGCGTGCCCCCCGTGCCGGTAAACAGGCTGGCATCCAGCGCCGAGGAAGTGTCCTGATTTGTCAGGACCAGCTGAGTGTTGTCGGAAATCAACAGTGTACCGGTGGAATCCGCATCGATGCTGCGCACCTGCTGATCCATGCCGGTGGCAAACGTGGCATTTTCGCCGACGTACAATGAAGAGGCGTCTGCGATGATGTTTTCCGCGCCTCCCTGCAAAGTACCCTGTTCGACCCGGACAGCGGAATGGCTGTTGCCCGAATCTTTCAGAATCAACGTACCGTTACCGGTTTTGGTGAACGTGCTGTCAACGTCTGCCTGCCCGCCGGTACTGTCAGCGGTTAAGCCGCCCCATTGCGTGGTCACGCCGTCGTCCACCTGCATCGTCCCTGAGGCCCGCATTTCAATATCTCGTGCCTTACCGGTTTGTGCTGATGTGGTATCGACCTGCCCGCTGGTATCGCCCGGCGCAGAAATCTCCAGCGTACTGGCCTGTGCCGGATCAGTAAAAATGACCTGACGATTATAGGCTTCATCGCCCAACTGAGAGTTACCGGTGACCTGCAATGTCCCGGAAGCGATCTGCGTCGTGCCCAGATAAGTATTGTTATCCGCCAGCGTGACGCGTCCGGCACCGGCATCAATCACCGCATACACGCCGCCATCAACGTGATAGTCGCTGCCCGTCCCCAGCGTCACCAGATCAGCATTACCGATTACCGTACCGCCGGACCCTGTAATCGTCAGGCCGTCGTTAGTCTGATTCGCTTCACCGTTGAAGGTGGTCATGTCCGACAAATCCAGCACACCGCCGTCGAGCACAACAGACTGCGGATCGGCCTGCAATATCGCTAAATCTTCAGCATCGCCCTGAACGCTGAGTACAGCGTTTTGTTCCACCACAATGTCGCCATCCAGCCCCATAGACTGCGCGCCGGTCAGGGTGAAACTGCCGTTTTCTGCCACGGTCAGGTCGCCTGCTCCGGTGGTTGTCCCCGCCATGTAGCCGCTGTTAACAATGACATTACCGCCAGCATCAATATTCAATGTGCTGTTCTCATGCCCCATAAAGGCATTTTTAAAGGTTTGCTGCGTGCTGCCAACATTCAGTATTGCCGTGTCATTCACATAATTATCGTTACCTAACACAATACCGTGACAGGTATCTGCCGCAGCCTGACAGTTGGTGTCGCCGACATTGATCAGCGTGTCATCACGTCCCAGCGTGACCGTGCCCTCTAAAATGTCGAATACGCCGGTAAAACCGCTGTTATCAGCATTAAGTACCAGTTCACCAGCACCGCGTTTGAAAATCGCGCCATAACCGGCGATCGAGTCATAAGCGCCGTCGTTGGCGGTATTACCGATGATCAGCGTTTTATCTGCAGCAATATCAAAATCGGCTTCGCTGTGGCCGAGATACATGAACCCGCCGCCAGCGGCATCGGGAGCATCGCCATAATTGCCAGCGACGTTATCGTGGTAATAGGCAACACCATCATTTTCTTGATAGTTTTCATCAATGTTGATGTTGATCAGGAATGGCGTAGACGCGCTGCTGGTGTAGATTGCGCCTCCCTGTCCTTCGGCCTGATTGCCGGTGAATTCGCTGTTAGTGATAAACATGCTGCCGTGGGAGTCAGACGTATTGTCCGTGGCATCAATCGCACCACCGCTACCATTACCTGAACTGGCACTTTTGTTGGTCTTTGCCTGATTATCCTCAAATAAAACATTTGTCAGCTGGACTTTATTATTAAGAGAATAAATAGCGCCGCCTTTCCCCTCACTGGAAATATTCCCTGAAAACACGGCATTAGTAATGGCAAGATCAGTATCACCTTCATCATTGGTGCCATTCATGTATATTGCACCGCCGTAATCATGGGCGACGTTATCAATGAACAGGGTATTTTCTAAATATACCGTCGAGTTTTCTTTCGCAAAGATCGCGCCACCGTTTCCCGAACTGCTGTTTCCGGTAAATACGCTGTAACCGGTGGTGCTCTCAGGAATAATCTCCAGTGTGGTGCTGTTTCCCAGGTGGAAGGCACCGCCCGAGGAACCTGAACCGTTCAGGCCGGAGAACTGCATCTCAGCGCCATCAGCCACGGTATAGGTATTGAGGGTTTTATTTTCAAGCGTGGTGGCCGTGGCGTTGCAACTTTCAGTAATTTGCAACCCTGAACAGGCCGGGAGAGTTCCTGCAAAAGCCGCCTCTGAAAAAGGCAATAAATTAAAGACTAAAAATAAACACGCCGTGATTTTATTGAAGACCATTGAAGTTCTAATCCCGCACCTGATGAAAGAGGAGCGAAAGTAATATGCACAGTGCCGGGAGACCACTTAATGATAAATTTAGAATATATAAACAACATCACTCATTCATCATATGTATTTATAATAAGGCTCATTTTTCTCAAAAACGCACTTTTCAGAAAGTGAACAAAAACCTGCTGGCAAGGTTGCTCCGAAGCGGCTTAACGGCTGTACTGCGACGCCAAATCGTCATCGGTTGCAAGTCATTTTTTCCGCTAATCCAGTAGAATTTACGTTAAGAGACGGGGTATGCCGGGGTTAAAACCTTAGTTTTTAGGACGTTGGTTGGCGTGAACACCGCAACATGATTTTTTAGAATAGTTATCCAGATCAATATAGCGTTTTTTTCTAACGTTTAATAAACCGGCAGTTGATCACCTTTCATAAAAATATAAGAAAATCGTATCTGAGATATTGACAGGTTTGTCGCGCCAGCAATGACGGACTTCTCAGGCTTGACGTCAAAATTTCTCCCCAACTTATCCACAAATCTGCCCGTTTTGTTCACTTGCAAAAGGGACATTCAATCACTATCTTGTCATCAGAAAATAACAAACCCACAATATATTGTGTTTATATCCTGACCAGCACACTAGGAACCTCTTGTGCTGCCGCGCATGTTTTACGCGGTCAGGTCAGACCCTTTATAAACCTTTAAGGTATCGCACCCAATGAACCAAAGTCTGCTTGTTACTAAACGTGATGGCCGCACAGAACGCATCAACCTTGATAAAATCCACCGTGTCATTGACTGGGCAGCGGAAGGTCTTCAAAACGTATCAGTTTCTCAAGTAGAACTCCGTTCACACATCCAGTTCTATGACGGCATCAAAACCGCTGATATTCACGAAACCATCATCAAAGCGGCGGCTGATCTGATCTCTAAAGATGCACCGGATTACCAATATCTGGCCGCGCGTCTGGCGATCTTCCACCTGCGTAAAAAAGCCTACGGCCAGTTTGAACCACCAAAACTGATCGACCAGGTGACCCGCATGGTTGAAATGGGTAAATACGACAAACATCTGCTGGAAGACTACACGGCTGAAGAGTTCGAGCAGATGGACAGTTTTATTGACCACTGGCGCGACATGAATTTCTCTTACGCTGCGGTTAAGCAACTGGAAGGGAAATATCTGGCACAGAACCGTGTGACCGGCGATATCTACGAAAGCGCTCAGTTCCTCTACATTCTGGTCGCGGCCTGCCTGTTCTCCGGCTACCCGCGCGAAACCCGTCTGGATTACATCAAACGTTTCTACGACGCGATTTCAACCTTCAAAATTTCCCTGCCTACGCCAATTATGTCCGGCGTGCGCACTCCGACCCGTCAGTTCAGCTCATGCGTGCTGATCGAATGTGGCGACAGTCTGGATTCCATTAACGCGACCTCCAGCGCCATCGTGAAATACGTTTCACAACGCGCCGGTATCGGCATCAACGCCGGTCGCATTCGTGCGCTGGGCAGCCCGATCCGGGGCGGTGAAGCATTCCACACCGGTTGTATCCCGTTCTATAAGCATTTCCAGACTGCGGTGAAATCCTGTTCTCAGGGCGGTGTTCGTGGCGGCGCAGCGACACTCTTCTACCCGATGTGGCATCTGGAAGTCGAAAGCCTGCTGGTACTGAAAAACAACCGTGGTGTTGAAGGCAACCGCGTCCGTCATATGGACTACGGCGTGCAGATCAACAAACTGATGTATCAGCGTCTGGTGAAAGGCGGCGACATTACCCTGTTCAGCCCGTCTGACGTACCTGGCCTGTACGATGCATTCTTTGCCGATCAGGACGAGTTCGAGCGTCTGTACGAGAAGTACGAGCAGGATGCCAGCATCCGTAAGCAGAAAGTGAAAGCGGTTGAACTGTTCTCCCTGATGATGCAGGAACGCGCCTCTACAGGCCGTATCTACATTCAGCATGTTGACCACTGCAACACCCACAGCCCGTTTGATCCGGCTATCGCGCCTGTTCGCCAGTCCAACCTGTGTCTGGAAATTGCGCTGCCAACCAAACCGCTGGATGACGTTAATGACGAAAACGGCGAAATCGCGCTGTGTACGCTGTCTGCTTTCAACCTCGGTGCGATCGAAAGCCTCGACGATCTGGAAGAACTGGCTGTTCTGGCAGTTCGCGCTCTGGACGCCCTGCTCGATTATCAGGATTACCCGATCAAAGCCGCAAAACGCGGTGCGATGGGCCGACGTACGCTGGGTATCGGCGTGATTAACTACGCGTATTATCTGGCGAAAAACGGTGTGCGTTATTCCGATGGCAGCGCTAACAACCTGACCCACAAAACGTTCGAAGCCATTCAGTATTACCTGCTGAAAGCCTCCAACGAACTGGCGAAAGAACAAGGCGCGTGCCAGTGGTTCAACGAAACCACCTATTCACAAGGCATCATGCCGGTGGATACCTATAAGAAAGATCTGGATGCCATCTGCGATGAACCGCTGCATCTGGACTGGGATACGCTGCGTGAAAACATCAAAACATACGGCCTGCGTAACTCCACGCTGTCCGCGCTGATGCCGTCCGAGACCTCTTCGCAGATCTCCAACGCCACCAACGGTATCGAGCCACCTCGCGGCCACATCAGTATCAAAGCGTCGAAAGACGGGATTCTGCGTCAGGTTGTGCCGGAGTACGAGCGTCTGAAAGATCAGTACGAACTGCTGTGGGATATGCCGAACAACGACGGCTACCTGCAACTGGTTGGCGTAATGCAGAAATTCATCGACCAGGCGATTTCGTCAAACACCAACTACGACCCGTCGCGCTTCCCGAACAGCAAAGTGCCAATGAAACAGTTGTTGAAAGACTTGCTGACCGCCTACAAATTTGGCGTGAAAACGCTGTACTATCAGAACACCCGTGACGGTGCTGATGATGTACAGGAAGACATGAAAGCCGATGTGGCTGATGACTGTGAAAGCGGCGCCTGCAAAATCTAATCTTTTGTTTTAACTAAGAATATTATTCAAAACCCCCGTCAGGGGGTTTTTGCCGAGAATTTCGAGGAAGTTATGGCCTACAGTACTTTTTCCCAGAATAAAAACGATCAGCTTCTTGAGCCAATGTTCTTTGGTCAGTCGGTTAACGTTGCCCGTTTCGACCAGCAGAAGCATGAAATCTTTGAAAAACTGATCGAAAAGCAACTGTCCTTCTTCTGGCGTCCGGAAGAGATTGATGTATCCCGTGACCGTATCGATTTTCAGGCGTTGCCGGATCACGAGAAACACATTTTCCTGAGCAACCTGAAATACCAGACGCTGCTGGATTCCATTCAGGGCCGCAGCCCGAACGTCGCGCTGTTACCGCTGATTTCTATTCCTGAGCTGGAAACCTGGGTCGAAACCTGGGCGTTTTCGGAAACTATTCACTCGCGCTCTTACACACATATTATCCGCAACATCGTGAATGATCCGGCGATTGTGTTTGACGATATCGTGACCAATGAAGAAATCCTCAAGCGCGCGAAAGACATCTCCGGTTACTACGACACGCTGATCGAGATGACCAGCTACTACCATCTGCTGGGCGAAGGCACGCATCAGGTCAACGGCAAAACCGTTGTAGTTAACCTGCGTGAACTTAAGAAGAAACTCTACATCTGTCTGATGAGCGTCAACGCGCTGGAAGCCGTACGTTTCTACGTCAGCTTTGCCTGTTCATTTGCCTTCGCTGAACGTGAACTGATGGAAGGCAACGCGAAAATCATCAAGATGATCGCCCGTGATGAAGCGCTGCATCTGACCGGCACTCAGCACGCGCTGAACCTGCTGCGCTCAGGTCAGGACGACCCTGAAATGGCAGAAATCGCGCTGGAATGTCAGCAGGAGTGCCATGACCTGTTCGTGCTGGCGGCACAGCAGGAAAAGGACTGGGCAGAATACCTGTTCAAAGACGGTTCGATGATCGGCCTGAACAAAGACATTCTGTGTCAGTACGTCGAATACATCACCAATATCCGTATGCAGGCTGTCGGGCTGGATGCTCCGTTCAAAACCCGCTCGAACCCGATCCCGTGGATCAACGCCTGGCTGGTGTCTGATAACGTGCAGGTTGCGCCACAGGAAGTGGAAGTCAGCTCCTATCTGGTAGGTCAGATTGATTCTGAAGTTCACGCCGATGACCTGAGTGATTTCGAGCTTTAAATGGCCGACAGAACCATCACACTTTCAGCAAACGGACAGCAACTGGCGTGTAAGTCAGAGCACCGGAATTTGCTGGAGGTGTTTGAACATCATCAGGTTGAAGTGGAATACCAGTGTCGCGAAGGTTATTGCGGATCGTGCCGGATGCGGTTGATTAACGGTGAGGTCGCCTACAGCGAGAAACCCCTGGCCTTTATCTCAGACGGCGAGATTTTGCCGTGTTGTTGCATGCCGGTTGGGGATATTGAGATCGCGTTTTAGACTTTACTCCTCCCCCTGCGAAGGGGGAGGACGGGAGGGGGTTTTAAGGGCTAACATCTCATCAAAGCCAACCTCAACTCTTTGATTTCGCTTTAATACCCCACCCCAGCCCTCCCCTTCGCAGGGGAGGGAGCTAAAGCTAAACCTTCTCAACCCGATCCAACCACGGGTAATCCGCCACCGGCTCCCAGCCATTCAGATAGCGCCGCAGCATATTCATCGCCACCATCGCCATGGTCTCCTGACGTAATGCCAGTCCGTGACGCGTGGCGGTATAGCGGATTGTCAGGCCGCTGGTGCCGGTTGGGGTATGCAGTGCCAGACTTAATTCTGCACCTGACAGCGCACCCACAGCCAGCGCCAGTTGTGCGCCGGTGGTTTCGGCCAACGTCTGCGCACGCGCCAGTAAGCATTCGAGGGATTTTTCAGGTGAGGGTTCGTCGCCTTGCGGCAATAACTCGCCGTTGACCAGCGGAACGCCGGCGCTTTGCAGACGCCAGTTCAGCAGGCCGCCGGTGAAACTTTCACTGACCGCCAGACGTAAATCCTGCGCCAGCAAGCGTTCTGCCAGACGATCCGGCAGGCTACCCAGCCCTTCAAAAATCGTGCTCTCCCCTGCGACTTCACGCACGCGTTCAAACGCTTTGTGCATTGCAGCCTCCTGAGAGCGCGGGCCGGTGACTTTCAGCTCAATAATCGGCGATGACGAACGGTAACCCATCACCACGCCTTCCGGCAGCTCAAGTTGATCCAACTCGGTGGCAAGGTCACTTTCGCCACGTCCGAACGTGGTCAGACGCAAACATAACGGCGCTTCCAGCGCCGGAAATTGTTTGTGCAGACGTGGAACGATTTGTTGTTCCACCATCACTTTAAATTCGGACGGTACGCCGGGCGTGAAGAAAATCTGACAGCGGTTGAGCTTCACGCTGAAGCCGCAGGCGGTGCCCACCGGATTATCCAGCAGCTCGGCATTGGCCGGGATTTGTGCCTGTTTGCGGTTGGATTCGGCCATCGGACGGCCACGTTCATTGAAGAACGCCTGCATGGTTTCAATCCAGCCAGCATCTTCCACCAGTTCCACATCACAGGCTTTAGCCGCCGCCAGCGCACTTAAATCATCGGTCGTTGGCCCCAGGCCGCCGTTCACGATAAGCACATCAGCGATATGGCTGCGTTCTTTGAGAACAGCCACCAGCGCGTCCAGACTGTCGCCCACGGTTTCACGACTGGTCATCGGTAAACCTTGCTCAAACAGATAATTCGCCAGCCATGCCGAATTGGTATCCACAATCTGGCCGTGCAGCACTTCATCACCCGTACTCAGCATCTCAACCCTAAGCATCCCGTTCTCCTTCTGTCTTTTTTGTTACTCCACTGTAGAAAGGCTGGGACAGAAAAACAATCTCCGTTCGCCAGAAAACAAAAAGGCCCGCACGAATGCGAGCCTTCAGATTTTGCTTCAGACAAAATCAGAAATTAACAGCGCCACCTAAATAAGCACCGTCTGCCACCACGTTATCGCGGTTGCCATCTTTGCCATCCATCGCCATGTAGCGGTAACCCACGCTCACGGTAACCAACGGGATGGCCGTCAGACGAATACCTGCGTTCGCTTCTTCATAGTTAGCAATGCCGCTGGACAGGGAATCCGGGGAATAATAATAGTCGCCGTACAGGGTGAACATTTTCGCGATTGGCAGTTGCAGACCACCGCCGACGGCCGCAGCGTACCCTTCGTCACCGTCTTTAGGATTGGTGTACAGGCCCTTACCGCCGACGGTCGCGATGAACGGACCCAACGGAATGTTGTATCCCAAACCCAAGCCTGCCACATCACCGTCGTCATCGTTATGGGTGTAATCACCGCTCAATGCCAGACCCGGAGATGTGGTGCCGAAGCCCACACCCAGATGCGTGTAATGCTCACCGACTTCACCATTGACACTGATTGCGCTGGCAGATGCCGCGACAAACATCAGACTGGCAGCGGCACCAGCGACAAGTAACTTTTTCATTATTTATCCTAAATAACAGTCAAACGACAATAAATCTTCCACGGGAAGTCTAAAGCAATTCACTCAGTCGTAACAACTTTTTGGAACGTGAATGCATTCACCGGGGTTGTGAAAATTGTAAGAAACATCGTTTTCATTGATGAAATGAACGTTTCCCATCGAAATGATAACTCCCACCTATTTGCCTCTGATCAATATAGGGTTTATTTCTAATCGGTAGAGTTAATTTGACTTAAGTAAGGTTAAAGGAACCCCCCCAACGTTTTTACTTACATACACACGCAATTACCGGAAGGAATTTTTATGACCAAGAAAGGTTTAACCACCGCCGCTGGCGCGCCAGTCGTCGATAATAACAACGTGATTACCGCTGGCCGCCGTGGTCCGTTGCTTTTGCAGGATGTCTGGTTTCTTGAGAAATTAGCGCATTTCGACCGCGAAGTGATCCCGGAGCGTCGTATGCACGCTAAAGGCTCCGGCGCTTATGGTACTTTCACCGTGACGCACGATATTACCGCTTTCACCCGCGCGAAGATCTTCTCCGCAATCGGCAAACAAACTGACATGTTTATCCGTTTCTCGACGGTTGCCGGTGAACGCGGTGCAGCGGATGCCGAACGTGATATTCGCGGTTTCTCGATGAAGTTCTACACCGAAGAAGGAAACTGGGATTTAGTCGGCAATAATACGCCGGTGTTTTATCTGCGTGACCCGCTGAAATTCCCGGATCTGAACCACGTCGTCAAACGTGACCCGCGTACTAACCTGCGTAATCCGGCATACAAATGGGACTTCTTCTCTCATCTTCCGGAAGCCCTGCATCAGCTGACCATTGATGTCAGCGACCGTGGCCTGCCAACGTCTTACCGTCATATCCACGGTTTCGGCAGCCATACCTTCAGCTTTATCAATACTGAAAATGAACGCTTCTGGGTGAAATTCCACTTCCGCTGCCAGCAGGGTATTGAAAACCTGATGGACGATGAAGCCGAAAAACTGGTGGGCACCGACCGCGAGAGTTCGCAGCGTGATTTGTATGAAGCGATTGAACGCGGCGATTTCCCGCGCTGGAAACTGTTTGTGCAAATCATGCCGGAAGCGGACGCTGCAAAACTGCCGTACAACCCGTTTGACCTGACCAAAGTCTGGCTGCACAGCGATTATCCGCAGATTGAAGTGGGTGAATTCGAACTGAACCGCAATCCGGAAAACTACTTTGCCGAAGTAGAACAAGTCGCCATGAGCCCGGCCAATGTAGTACCTGGCATCGGTTTCTCACCTGACCGTATGCTGCAGGGGCGTCTGTTCTCTTACGGCGATGCGCACCGTTACCGTCTGGGCGTAAATCATCATCAGATCCCGGTCAACGCGCCAAAATGCCCGTTCCATAATTATCACCGTGACGGCGCAATGCGTGTGGACGGTAACAGCGGCAACGGCGTGACTTACGAACCCAACAGCGCGGGCTTGTTCCAGCAACAGCCCGATTTCAGCGAACCGCCACTGAGCATTGAAGGCGCGGCAGACCACTGGAATCACCGGGAAGATGATGATTACTTCACTCAGCCACGTTTGCTATTCAACCTGCTGTCTGAGGCTGAGCATCAGCGTATGTTTGCACGCATTGCCGGTGAGCTGAAACATGCTTCGCCGGAAACACAGACACGCCAGCTGGCGCTGTTTTATAAAGTGGATCCGGCCTACGGTGCCGGTGTCGAGAAAGCACTGAAAGACTGATTTTTTTCAGAAATGAACAGGGCCGCGATGTGCGGCCCTTTTTGTTTGCTTCAACGGCTTGTTTTACGAAAGCCTCTCTATCCATTGCCGGACGCTGACACGCGAGATTTTAATCCCTCCCTGCGCCAGTTTTCCCGGCAGCGGATGATAGGCCACCGGCAACTGAAAGCGCGGGATCTTATCACTCAGCCAGAGATTGAGTTCCTCGTACAACAATCCGGCCTGTGCCTCGAGCACCGCCACCGGACGCTGACCAAATTGCGGATCATTCACAGGCACGACAAATGCCTGTGAAATCAGCGGATGGCGGATCAGCACTTTCTCGATATCTTCCGGCTGGATCCCTTCCCCGCCGCTGAAAAACAGATTATCCAGACGTCCGGAAACCAGCAATTCATCGTCTGCCCACAGACCACGGTCACGGGTATGTAACCAGCCGTCAGCATCAGCGACCGGCGACAGCTGACCGTTTTTCCAGTAACCGCTCGCCAGACTGTCCGTGCGGATTTGGATCTCCTGATCGACAATCCTGACTTCTTTGCCGGTCAGCGCCTTTCCGACACCGGCACTGCCATCAGCCCGTTTTGCTGTTACGGTCGAGGCGGTTTCCGTCAGCCCATATCCGCACCAGCAACGGATCCCTGCCCGCTCAGCCTGCTCTGTCAGCTCCGGCGGGATTTGCGCCCCGCCAAGTAACACGTCCTGCAACTTTTCAGGCACGGCGCCGCTTTGCAACAGACGCCAGAGCTGCGTCGGCACCAGCGACGCATGGCTGCATTCTGCCAGCGCCGCCTCCAGCGGTTGCCCTTCCGCCAGCACCAGCGTGGCCCCTGCCGTCAGCCAGCGCCAGAGGATGCCCTGCCCGGACACATGGAACAGCGGCAGCGAGAGCAGCCAGCTGTCGCGACGGGTGAACGGGATCAGATCCAGCACACCTGCGGCGCTGGCAAGGTGCGCGGCCAGGGTATGCGCAGCGGCTTTCGGCAGACCGCTAGAGCCGGACGTCAGGGTCAGCGTGGCGATACGCTGTGGCTGCCATCCGGCACAACTGAGCCAGCAGGCATTTTGCATCGTTAACGCGGGAATATTCAGCGGCAGAGCCGGTTCCGTCAGATCCAGCACAAAAGCGATATCAAGCTGTGAAAGCAGTTCTGCGCACAATGCCTGTGGCAGTTGCGGATTGAGAGGCAACAGGCGTGCGCCGGTTTGCAGCAACGCCAGATAACTGAGTAATGCATCCAGTGTGTTTTTACTGCGCAACACCACGCCGGTGCCTTCGCCCACGCCCTGCGAAATAAATCCGGCCGCCAGCGAATCCACGCGATGCTGTAAATCGCGCCAGCACCAGGTGATATCTCCGGCTTTCAGTGCAACGGCAAAAGGCGACAGATGTGCCCGTTCACGCCACGGCCAGTCGCTGATCATTTGCTCTGCCACACAATCTCCAGATCAGACACATCCGTTAGCGGTAATTCAGAGCCCGGCCAGCGACGGATCAACTGCGTCCGCATGAGATCCAGCGTATCCAGCCCCGGAATGGCGTCCGGCGTCAGCCATTGGGCAATGCGCGCCAGTTGTGTCAGCCCGAGACTCGACTCGATGGAGGAACTGATCACAGCTTCCAGCCCTGCGGCATGCGCCTGAGCGATCAGCTGACGGCAACGCATCAGACTGCCGGTCAGCGTGGGTTTGATGATGATCGCCGCCAGCCCGGGCTCGGCCTTCACGGTAAAACCGGTTTCGCGCACGCTTTCATCCCAGGCGATCGCAATACCGGTCAGACGGGCGAAATCGCGGGACTGCTCGCGGGTCAGGCACGGTTCTTCGATAAACGCGATGCGTGAACGCAGTTCGGGCGCCACATGACGGGCAAACCCTTCGGCTTTGACCGGCGTCCAGCTGCGGTTGGCATCAAGGCGCAAATGCAGTTCCGGCAAGGCTTCCAGCAACATACTGACATTCAGACCATCGCCGACGGATTCGTACAATCCCACTTTCACCTTAGCCACTTTCCTGCCGCGAAAATCGCCCGGCAGCGCCCCCAGACGCGCATAAAGCTCATTCGGATCGCCATGACACAACGGTGCACAGCGCGTGCTCAGCACTTCGGGCAATTCGCCGCGTAATTCGGCGTCCGCACAACTCAGCCCGAAAGCCACCGAAGGTAAAGCACTGAACGCAGAGGCAACGGCAGCCAGCGAGGCCCCCTGCACCCACTGGCTCAGGCCATGCTGAACGGCATCCTGCGCCTGAGACACATCTTCCACACTAAAACCGGGCAGCGGCGCAACTTCGCCCCAACCCGTTGCTTCGTCCTGCCACAGTGACACCAAAAAACCGTCGCGGGTTTTCAGGCGCTGATTGCGCAGCACCACCCCAGCCTCCATCGGCACGCTGTACCGGTACACCGTGGCGCGACGCATTATGGATTACGCTTAAATTTGCTGAAGTCAGGCTGGCGTTTTTCATTAAACGCGTTGCGACCTTCCTGACCTTCATCGGTCATGTAGAACAACATTGTGGCGTTCCCTGCCAGTTCCTGAAGCCCTGCCTGACCGTCGCAATCGGCGTTCAGTGCGGCTTTCAGGCAACGCAGTGCCATCGGACTGTTTTCCAGCATTTCACGACACCAGCGCACCGTTTCTTTTTCCAGATCGGCCAGAGGAACTACGGTGTTGACCAGCCCCATATCCAGCGCCGCTTTAGCATCGTACTGACGGCACAGGAACCAGATTTCACGGGCCTTTTTCTGACCGACGATACGCGCCATATAGGATGCGCCCCAGCCGCCGTCGAAAGAACCAACTTTCGGGCCGGTCTGCCCGAAGATGGCGTTATCTGCCGCAATGGTCAGGTCACACATCATATGCAGAACATGGCCGCCGCCAATGGAATAACCAGCAACCATCGCCACAACTGGTTTCGGACAGGTGCGGATCTGGCGCTGGAAATCCAGCACGTTGAGATGATGCACACCGCTGGCATCCTGATAACCACCGTAATCGCCACGCACTTTCTGATCGCCGCCCGCACAGAAGGCTTTTTCGCCTTCACCGGTCAGCACGATCACGCCGATGCCTTCGTCGTTACGGGCATCGTCGAGTGCGCGGATCATTTCTTTGACGGTCAGCGGACGAAATGCATTGCGAACCTGCGGACGGTTGATGGTGATTTTAGCGATGCCGTCGGTAGATTTGTGGTAACGAATATCTTCAAACTCGCCGGTACAATCACGCCATTCGACCGGCGCGTACAGTTCTTTTTCATCAGGATAAATCATGTTCAACTTCCTTTAAGACAGGTGAAGTAATAAATGCCAGCGCCTGACGGGCAAATTCCGCCGGGTTATCACGGTGGGCGTTATGCCCGGCATTAGCGACAGTGCGTAGCCCGAAACCGGATTGCTGCGCAAGATGAATAAACTTGGCGTCCTGACTGCCACACAACCACACAACCGGCAGGGAAAGCCGCAGCAATTGTGCGCGTAAATCAGGCTGTACCGAAAGCGACGTGGCCGCCAGCATGGCAGAGACAGTGTGCGGGTTGTTGTTCTCACGCAGCACGATCATTTGCTGGCGTTGCGCATCGGTCAGGCTGGAAAACACCGGCTGGCGATACCAGCTTTCCAGCGCCTGTTTCCACGGTACTTGCAAAAAGCGAGCCGCCCATTGCTGATCATGATGGCGGCGTTGTGCGCGTTCAGCCTGACAGGTCAGCCCCGGATGTGCGCCTTCCACCAGCAGCCCCTGCAATCCGCTGCGATCACCCTGACAGGCGTGATACAGACTGATGCGCCCCCCCAGCGAGTAGCCGATCAGCCAGTACGCAGTGACGTTATTTTCGTGCAGGGTATCGGTTAACAGCTGGCTGACATCCGCAAATCCGGCAGCTGTCAGCGACGCGGAACGACCATGTCCCGGTAAATCCACAAACAGACAAGGCCAGCCTTCAAGCGCAGGAAGTAAGGGTTGCCAGTCATCTGCACTGCCCAGCAGGCCGTGGAGAAACACCAGCCACGGACGCTCTTTAACCTCTGGGTTGAGTGTGTGACAGGCCAGCGTCATGATGCGCTCATCTCCTTCACCAGCGAACGCAGGCATTCTGCCCCTTCTGTCTCACTGACTTTCAACTCGATCAGTTTCACGCCACCATGCTGCCAGCATTGTCTGACGGCATGATGAAGCTCAGACATCGATGCCGGACAGGCATAATCCAGACCAAACATCGCTGCCGCATGGCTGAAGCTGACGTTCTGCGGCATGCAGTAAAAACGCTGCCGCTCGGCTTCGGGCGTTGGCAACAACGAGAAAATTTGTCCACCATTGTTATTCACCACAATAATCACCGTCGGCGCGGAACACTGACGCATCAGCGCCAGCGCGTTTAAATCATAAAGTGCAGAGATATCACCCAGCAGCACCAGCGTCGGTTTGCAGGTCGCGCGCTGCACACCTGCGGCGGTGGACAGCAGCCCGTCAATACCGCTTGCCCCGCGATTGGCGAAAACAGGATAACCGGCGGGGAGTTGGGCAAAGGCATCCACCAGACGAACAATCAGACTGTTGCCAAGAAATAACTGGCCGTGCTCAGGTAATAAAGCCGGAAGCTGCCACGCTGCGGCGGCCTCGCCAAATACACCGTCGAGACGGGTTTCAACCGCATGTAACGCCCGCTGCGAGCAATGCTCAAGGGCTTCTGCCCAGTCAGGCTGAGGCTGTGCCGGGTGAGACTGTAACCATTCACTGACGCGGGCTTGTAGACGACGACCGCGATGCTGCGCCGGATCCTGACGGCCTGACAGCGGGTCAACCAGCCAGTATTCATCGGGTTGACAGGTCGCCTGCCATTGCAGCAGGCGCTTACCGGTCAGACCGCCACCGAACTGGATAACCAACTGGACGTGCGCCAGTATCGCCTGCGCCTGCGGCGATGCCAGCCACAAATCTGCGCAGGGAAGCGGATTGCCGGTTGATGCCTGCACATCACTGATCAACGGCCAGCCCAGTTGCGCCGCCCACTGCGCCACCTGTTCACTTTCGCAGGCAGAAAGACGGCCAGCGATAATGACGCCGCGCTTTTGCCGCCAGGAAAACCAGTCCGGCTGCGCGATTGCAGGCAAAACCTGAGAATAATTCAGCCACGGTTCATGGCCCTGCCACCAGTCGCCCAGCGCCAGCAACCAGTCCTGATGCTCGCCGTTGTCCTCGCCATACAACGGTTCGGCGAACGGACAGTTAATGTGCACGGCGCCGTGCGTCTGCTGCGCCAGCGTATTATCCAGCGCAGAAACCAGCCAGCGCGCACTGATTTCAAGCGTCGGACGCGGTAAATCCAGCGTCCCGACGGGGTGACTGGCAAACATGCCGGTCTGGCGGATAGCCTGATTCGCACCGCAATCGATGAGTTCCGGCGGACGATCAGCCGTGAGCAACACCAGCTTTTCGCCGGTCAGCCCGGCTTCGATCAGCGCCGGATATAAATTTGCCACCGCCGTGCCGGAGGTGACGATGATCGCCACCCGCTGCCCGCTGGCTTTTGCCAGCCCGAGAGCCAGATGGCCAAGGCCGCGTTCATCAAAATGGGTGTGGCAGATAAGGTGCGGATGCGCGGCGGCGGCAAGGGTTAGCGGTGTAGAGCGGGAACCGGGCGCGATGCACACATGCTGCACCTGATGTCGGGTTAACGCTTCGAGGATAAGCGTCGCCCAGCGGCGGTTAAAGACGGCAACAGACATGTTCAATTCACTCCGGCAAGGGGTTATCCGGCCTGAACGGCAGGGGTGTAATGCTCTTCCAACAAAGTGCGCAAACCAGCGGCTTTGTTTTCGATTTCCTGCCATTCCTGTGCAGCGTCAGAACCGGCGACAATCCCCGCGCCTGCGTAGAGTTCAAGATGATGTCCTTTCACCGTCGCCGAACGTAACGCGACGGTAAATTCACTTTGTTCAGCACTGAGATACCCGGCGGAACCGGCATACCACTCGCGGTCAAAAGGCTCAAATTCGGCGATAAATTCACGCGCGGCCTGACGGGGTAATCCGGCCACTGCCGCGGTCGGTTGCAGACGTTGCAGACAAGCCGCGTCATCGGGGTCGGTCAGCTCACCGTGAATATTGCGGCGTAAATGCTGCACCTTGCGCAGACGTAAAATCTCCGCTGGCGTCACATCCAGCGAATGCGCCCCGCCCTGTAAGCGCTGGCAGATATCGTCGACGACCAGTAAATTTTCGCGTTGGTTTTTGCCATCGCTGAGCAGCCAGTCCCCCAGCGCCCGTGCTTCCCGGTCATCGGGATGATTGGCCACGGTTCCCGCCAGCGCTTCGGTATAGAGTTCGGTGTGATCACGCAAGAATAAACGTTCTGGGCTGGAGCCCAGAAACGCCTGTTGCGGGGTAAAAGCCAGCATGAAATGGTAACAGTGATGATTAACGTCGCGGCTGGCGGCAAGAAATGCGCAGGCATTCAGCGGCTGGCTGAGCGTTAAGGTGGTTTTTCGCGCCAGCACCACTTTGTCGAACTGATGCTGCTCAATACCCGACAGCGCGCGGTCTATCAACTGTTTCCACTGAGGCTCGTCCGGTAAATGATGATGTTGCAATACACGGGAAGCGATCGACGGTAAGGCGCGACTGACGACCAGTGAACGTAAAAATAAGCGGGTGCGACGTGCCTCATCGCGTAAAGAATGTGGGCTGAAAACGGTACACCGCAGCCAGTAACTGTTTCCCTGACGGCAAAGTTCGATGCGCGGAAGAAACAGTGCGTTGGCAGCTATTGCAGCCCCGTCAGCCCCGTTAAACGCATTCAACCCCCAGATATGCAAATCGGGTTCATCCTGGTGCTCGCGGATGAACGCCTGTGCCCGGGCGGTATCGCAAAATGAGTAGGCATCACCACAAACAGCGGCTTCTTCATTGCCATCACGATGTTGCCAGTAGAATTTCGGGTAGCAGGGTTGCGCAGACAACCATTCCAGCAGGCCGGTGTCAGGCTGTTTTTGCAGGGAATAACTGAACTGCCGGATCCCCGCTGCATCAGGCCATTCGCCTGCCAGCGTCGTATCAAGCTGCTCAATGATTGCTGATATTTGTTTCACCGCTACCTCAGGCCATACCGGATGTTTAGTGACGGGCAGAAATACCCTTCTGGATCAAAAAACGGGTTGGATCAATTACGGATGAATTATGCGGCGATACGAAAAATGAAAATATGCGACAGATCAAGCTGAAGTGAGTGCCATTAGCTAAGAAGGAGTATAGGCAGGGAGAAAGGAGTAAGCAAACCGGGAGAAACAAAACAGGAGCAGCACGCGCTGCCCCTGTTCAGTCAGATTAACGACGCAGCAGCAGGCCGACAACCAGACCTACGGCAGCACCGACACCCACACCATGCCATGGGTTTTCATGCACATAGTCGTCAGTTCTTTCCGCTACCAGGCGGGCTTTCTTGCAGTAAGAGCGTGCAGCCGGGTCAATACGTGATTTGATGTCTTTCAGCGCATTTTCTGCGCGTGCTTTGACCTGAATGTACTTCTCATCCGCTTTGTCACCAGAGGACTTCAGTACTTCTTCCAGCGTTTCAGTCAGCATGCGTAAATCGTCGTCCAGCGAAATTTGCTGTGTCTCAAATTGGTCAGCCATGGTTATCTCCTTATGATGTGTTCGTGTAAAAGCATAGACTGCTTTTAACCCTAGCGTATATCAGGAGTAATTGCCTGAAGGATCCGCCCTAAACTGCAGAAAAACCGAGGAATTAAGAACCTTCTGACCCTTTCGTTTCAGTGAAAACCGCCCCTTTCCTGGCGTCGCTTTGCTGCTTTTCACGCTGTTTTGCCAGCCATAATCCGCTGTTTTTCATTGCATAACCGAATACCAGCCCGACCAGCAAAGATACCACCACCTGACGCCAGTCACCTTGTGCGGCGAAGGTCGCGCAGGCACCAATAAAGGTACCCGGTACAAAGGCCAGCCACTGCTGACGCGCCTGAATACACATCAGAAACGCCACTACGCCAGTCAGCAGATAACCAAGAATGCTCCATTCCGGACGCATTGCGCTTCCCGCGATGATCACGACAGCCCAGAATACACCGCTGAGACAGGTCAGCGTGCTGATCAGCAATCCGCGTAATCCGCCCTGCGGACACGCAAAATATGCCGTGCATCCAAGAAAACCCGCCCAGCTTATCAGGCCAAAGCTAATCGCAACCCAGCCCCATATGCCGGAGAGGATACCGGTGGTAATGGCGATCATCACTAAAACATTCATGGTGTGAACCTGTACGAATCTGAACAAGCGCGCAGTGTACGCATTGGCAGGAATAATGAAATGGGAGAGATCACAAAACCAATGTAATAATTTATTGAACGTACATATAAATGTGATTCATATCACACAAAACAACCAATACGATTAAAAAAGCCGCTCATGTGAGCGGCTTCGTCATGACTTATCGTTTTCTCAGAGCAGCGGCTGCGCCATCTGTACCAGCGAAATCAGAGGTTGCGGGAAGATACCCAGCAGCAGCACCAGAATCGCGGAAATCAGTACGACTACCCCACCCGCCGTGAGCGCCCAGTTGTTTGGCGTATCACGTACCAGCGTTTCAGGCGCACTCAGATACAGGCTCACCGTTACGCGCAGGTAGTAGTAAAGACCAATCGCAGAACCGACAACCACAGCACCGGTCAGCCACCACAGATGCGCGGTCACACCGGTCGCAATCACGTAGAACTTACCGATAAAGCCGAGCGTCATCGGAATACCGGCCAGTGACAGCATCATCACGGTCATCACCGCAGACAGAATTGGCTTATGCCAGAACAGACCACGATAAGAGAACAGTGATTCAGCATCCGGCCCTTTGTACGGGCTGGACATCAGGCTGACCACACCGAAGGCGCCGAGGCTACTGAACAGATAACCCGCCAGATATACGCCCACGGTTTCCATCGACAACTGGTGCGTTTGTACCGCAATCAGTGCCACCAGCAGATAACCCAGGTGCGCGATGGAGGAATAACCGAGCAGACGTTTGATGTTGCTCTGACTGATGGCCATCAGGTTACCCACCAGAATCGAACAGAAGGCAATAATGCCCAGCACGATGCGGATGGATTCGCTGTCAGCTACCGGCGCATACAGGAACAAACGCATCACCACAGCAAAGATCGCGATTTTGCTGGCGGTTGCCAGGAAAGTCGAGACCGGTGCAGGTGCGCCCTGATACACATCTGGCGTCCACAGGTGGAACGGAACCAGCGACAGCTTGAAGCCCAGCCCCACAATCATCATGCCCAGACCGGCCATCAGCAGCGGCTGGTGCAGCATCACGCCGTCGCCCAGGTTTTTGCCCAGTGACGCAAAGGACAAATCACCGGACTGTGCGTACAGCAGCGCCATACCAAACAGCAGGAAGGATGATGCGGCAGCCGACAGCAGCATGTATTTGATGGCAGCTTCCAGCGAGCGTTTCTGGCGGTAGGCGTAACCAATCAGGCCGAACAATGGCAGGGAAATCAGTTCGATTCCGAGGAACATTGACGCCAGATGGTTAGAGCATGCCAGCAGAATACCGCCCATCGCCGCAATGAGAACTAACAGGTAGAACTCTTCGCGGTTGTCCGGATAACCGGCCAGCCAAGGGTAAGCAAACGTGCTGGTAGCCAGGCTCGCCAGCAGCACCAGCCCGATGTAGAACATCGAGTAGCCGTCAACGCGCAGCAGCGGTGTGACGTCCTGCGGGCCGACCTGCCCGACGTAGTAAAGGGAAAGTAAGGCAACGTTCAGCCCGATGACTGTCAGTGTGGCATTAAGAAAATGGTCGCGTCGCCACGCAATGGACAGCATCACCACCACCACCGTCAATCCGACGATCATCAGCGGTAATAGTGCGATCAGATTTTGAAGTGTAAATGTCATGGCGAGTTACGGCCTTGTCGTTGAAATAGTGGAAACTGATGACCCGTACCAGTGCTGAATGTTAGTCATCGCTGCACTTGATGTATCCAGAATTGGCTGCGGGTAGAAGCCCAGCGCCACCAGCAATACCACCAGCAACAGGATAATCGACAGTTCGCGTGAGGTCATGCCCGGCAGCGGTTCGTCAGATTTTGCTTTGCCGTAGTAAGCGCGCTGCATCATCGCCAGAGAATACACAGAGGCAAACACCAGACCGAATGTCGAGATGACAGTGATCACCGGCACAACCGGGAAGCTGCCGAACAGGATCTGGATTTCACCGACGAAATTACCTGTACCCGGCATCCCCAAAGTAGCGACGGCGAAGAACAGCGACAACGCTGGCAGGTATTTAATCCGGCCCCACAATCCGCCCATCTGGCGCATATCACGGGTATGCAGACGTTCGTATAGCTGACCACAGATGATGAACATACCGGCTGCGGAAAGACCGTGTGCAATCATCTGGATAACCGCGCCCTGGTACGCCAGCTGGCTGCCGGTGTAGATGGCAATCAGTACGAAGCCCATGTGCGAAACGGAGGTGTACGCAATCAGACGTTTAATATCGGTCTGGCAGAACGCCATCCACGCACCGTAGAAGATACCAATGACACCCAGCCACATGGCAATCGGTGCGAACTGGTGAGACGCTTCCGGGAACAGAGGCAGACAGAAACGCAACATCCCGTAGGCCGCGGTTTTCAGCAAGATACCGGCTAAGTCAACGGAACCTGCGGTCGGTGCCTGACTGTGTGCATCCGGCAACCAGCCATGCAATGGCACAACCGGCATTTTCACCGCAAAGGCGATGAAGAAGCCAAGCATCAGCAGATATTCAACACCGTGCGACATTGGCGTTTTCAGCAGGTCGGCATAGTTGAATGTCCATACGCCGGTGGCATTGTAGTGCACAAACACCAGGCCGAGGATAGCAATCAACATCACCAGTCCGCTGGACTGTGTATAGATGAAGAATTTGGTTGCTGCGCTGATACGCGTTTTACCGTCTGACGCTTTGTGACCCCACAAGGCAATCAGGAAGTACATCGGCACCAGCATCATTTCCCAGAAGAAGAAGAACAGGAACATGTCGATGGCAAGGAACACACCGATGACACCGCCGAGGATCCACAGCAAGTTCAGATGGAAGAATCCCTGATACTTCTGGATTTCACGCCAGGAACAGAGGATCGCCAGAACACCCAGCAGACCGGTCAGCACCACCATCAGCAGGGACAAACCGTCCAGTGCCAGATGGAAGCTGATGCCAAAACGTGGGATCCATGGCAATGAAAACTCGGATTGCCACTGTGGAATACCCGCAGGCGTCGTTAATGAATATCCTCCCTGCAACCACAATTGCACGGAAAGAGCCAGCGTCAGCCCCATCGCAATCAACGCGATCCAGCGCGGTACTTTGCTCCCAAAGCGCTCAGTCTGCCAGCACAGCAGCCCGCCGATAAAGGGGATAAATATTAGCCAAGGTAATAGCATGGCGTGTCGTTCCCTTCTTTTATGCCCGAAGGCTATTTCACTTGCCGGCCCGTTACGGGAACAGGCCAGCATTGATAACTACACCTGTAATGCAGGCTTAAATCACCAGCAGCAGCGTCAGAACAACGACTGCACCGAGCCCCATTGACGCGACGTACCAACGTACCTGACCGTTTTCGCTGAGAGTCAGACCACGGTTACCCAGACGGGCAAACAGCGCAGGCAGATTCATCATTGAGTTCAGCGGATCACGTTGCAGGAGTTTCGCAACCAGCAGATAAGGTTTGACGAAAATCATGTCGTACAGCCAGTCGAAGCCCCAGGCATGGAACCACCAGGTCGTGAAGAAACGTCCCGGTGCGCTTTTCGCAATGCTGTTGACCAGCGAGCGTTTACCCAGATACAGGGCTGCCGCCAGCAGAATGCCAGCAATTGCAATCACGCCTGATGTGATTTCCAGCGTCAGCACGCTGCCGTGCGCCAGCTCGGTGGTATCCGGCAGTACGCCTTTCAGTGGCGGAACAATCATTGCGCCAATGAAGGTGGACAGAACCAGTAACACCAGCAGCGGCAGGTGGTGAGTGATGCCTTTACCCGCATGGGCTTTAATTTTTTCTTCGCCGTGGAAGACGATGAAGATCATGCGGAAGGTGTACAGCGAGGTCATAAACGCACCGACCAGACCGGCAACCATCAGATTCAGGTGGCCGTTAGCCAGCGCACCCGCGAGGATTTCGTCTTTACTGAAGAAGCCCGCAGTGATGATTGGCAAGGCGGACAGCGCCGCGCCACCGACCAGGAAGCAGAGATAGACAAGAGGAATGGATTTACGTAATCCACCCATTTTGAAGATGTTCTGCTCGTGGTGGCAGGCCAAAATGACCGAACCGGAAGAAAGGAACAACAGTGCTTTGAAGAACGCATGCGTCATCAGGTGGAAGATAGCGGCATCCCACGCCTGAACGCCCAGCGCCAGGAACATGTAACCAATCTGGCTCATGGTCGAGTACGCGAGAACACGTTTGATGTCGGTTTGCACCAGCGCAGCGAAACCTGCCAGAACCAGCGTGACCGCACCAATAATACCCACCAGATGCAGAATTTCCGGCGCCATCAGGAACAGGCCGTGCGTGCGGGCAATCAGATAAACACCGGCAGTCACCATGGTCGCGGCGTGGATTAGCGCAGAAACCGGCGTCGGACCGGCCATGGCGTCTGCCAGCCAGGTCTGAAGCGGAAGCTGTGCGGATTTACCCACTGCGCCACCCAGTAACATCAGGGTCGCCCAGGTGATCGCCGTATCGCCCACTGCCAGTTTCTGCGGTGCCAGGATCATCAGTTCACGGAAGTTCAGCGTACCCAGCTCGCGGTACAAGATGAACAGCGCGAAAGCCAGGAACACATCACCCACACGGGTCACGATGAACGCTTTCATCGCAGCCGCACCGTTCGCCGGATGGGTGTAGTAGAAACCGATCAACAGGTAACTGCACAGGCCCACACCTTCCCAACCGAGGTACATCAGCAACAGATTGTCTGCCAGTACCAGAATCACCATGCTGGCGATAAACAGGTTGGTGTACGCGAAGAAGCGTGAATAGCCTTCTTCACCGCGCATGTACCAGGAAGCGAACATGTGGATGAAGAAACCGACACCGGTGACCACAGACAACATGGTCATCGACAAACCGTCGAGCGTGAGTGTGACGGGAATATTGAAATCCCCGACCTGCATCCAGTTCCACAAATGCTGGTTAAAGACTTCAACACCCGCCGCTTTCTGGCTAAGGAAATTGATACCCACATAAATAGTGGTCAGCGCTGCCAGACCAATCGACCCGACACCAATGGTAGCGGAGGTATTTTCAGACCAGCGACCGCGTGAAAAGGCCAGTAACAGGAAGCCAATCAGTGGGAACAGAATTGTTAAATAGAGTAAGTTCATCCGCGCATCTCACTGACAGTATCAATATTGAGAGTGTGGCGACGGCGATACAGTTGCAGCAACAACGCCAGACCAATACTGGCCTCCGCCGCAGCCAGGCTGATAGCCAGAATATACATCACCTGACCGTCCGCCTGACCCCAGTAGCTTCCCGCCACGATGAACGCCAGCGCTGCCGCGTTGATCATCACTTCGAGGCTGATCAGCATAAACAACAGGTTACGACGAACCAGCAGCCCGGTAAGCCCCAACACAAAGAGGATCGCGGCCAGAATAAGACCATGTTGTAGAGGGATCATGCTCTCTCCTCCGTTTTTCTTTTTGTTGCCATTTCGGTCGTCACCGGTGCGTCACCAAAGACTTCACCGGGTTTGTGCTCACGACCAATATGGAATGCCACGACCAGACCGGCCAGCAGCAACATTGATGCCAGTTCAACCGCCAGAACGTAAGGTCCGAACAGTGCGATACCGACGGCTTTCGCATCAACCATGTCACCTTTGATGCCGTGATCATGTAACCCGAGGATTGACATGATCATCACCACCAGCAGGATGACAGACAGAACCGAAGGCCCGATCCAGGTGGCAGGTTTGAGCCATGCGCGTTCCTGCTCCTGGACGTTGCCAAGGTTGAGCATCATCACCACGAACACGAACAGCACCATAATGGCACCGGCGTATACGATGATCTCCAGGGCACCGGCGAAATACGCACCGAGCGAGAAGAAGACCGCAGCGATCGCCAGTAAAGAGACGATCAAATACAGCAGTGCGTGTACCGGGTTGGTATGCGTGATCACACGCAATGTCGCCAACACGGCCACCAGGGCTGCAATATAAAATGCAAATTCCATGCTTGCGGCTCCTTAAGGCATCAGACCTTTGACGTTGATCGGTTTGGCTTCGTTTTCAGCTTCGCCTTTCGACTTGCCGTCAATCGCCATACCGGCCATCCGGTAGAAATTGTATTCCGGATATTTACCCGGCCCCGAAATCAACAGATCTTCTTTTTCATACACCAGATCCTGGCGTTTAAATTCGCCCAGCTCAAAGTCCGGCGTCAGCTGAATGGCTGTTGTCGGGCAAGCTTCTTCACACAGACCGCAGAAAATGCAGCGTGAGAAGTTGATGCGGAAGAATTCCGGATACCAGCGGCCATCTTTCATTTCTGCTTTTTGCAGAGAAATACAGCCTACCGGACAAGCTACTGCACACAGGTTACAGGCAACGCAGCGCTCTTCACCATCCGGATCGCGCGTCAGCACGATACGGCCACGGTAACGCGGAGGTGGATTGACCGGAACTTCAGGGTACATCTGGGTTTCGCGCTTGGCGAAGGCGTGCATGCCTATCATCCACAAGCTGCGAACCTGGGTACCGAACCCGACCACTATGTCTTTCAATGTCATGGTTACATCACCCCTTATTGCGCGTTGTACAAAATGACCGCAGCGGTCGCCAGCAGATTAAGTAATGTCAGTGGCAGGCAAACTTTCCAGCCAAATGACATCACCTGGTCGTAGCGGGGACGCGGCAAAGCAGCACGGATCAAAATGAACATCACCATGAAGAAAGCAGTTTTCAACGCAAACCAGATAAACGGCGGCAGGAACGGCCCCTGCCAGCCACCGAAGAACAAGGTGACGATCAGCGCAGAGACCGTCACGATACCGATGTATTCCCCCACGAAGAACAGACCGAATTTCATACCGGAATATTCAATGTGGTAACCATCGGCCAGTTCCTGCTCGGCTTCCGGCTGGTCAAACGGGTGACGGTGGCAAACAGCAACGCCGGCAATCGCAAAGGTCACGAAGCCAAAGAACTGCGGAATGATGTTCCACACATGCGCCTGAGAATTGACGATGTCTTGCAGATTGAAAGAACCCGCCTGCGCCACAACACCCATCAGCGATAAACCGAGGAATACTTCGTAGCTCAGCGTCTGAGCGGATGCACGCATCGCCCCCAACAGCGAGTATTTGTTGTTACTGGACCAGCCAGCGAACAACACCGCATAGACGGTCAGACCGGCCATCATCAGGAAGAACAAAATACCGATGTTCAGATCGGCGGCGAACCAGGTCGGGCTGACCGGAACAATCGCAAAGGAAATCAGCAGGGACGTAAACGCAATCATCGGCGCCAGCGTAAAGATGGCTTTGTCGGTGAATTTAGGTACCCAGTCTTCCTTGAAGAACATCTTGATCATGTCAGCGACCAGTTGCAGGGAACCGCCCCAGCCGACACGGTTTGGCCCGTAACGGTTCTGGAACAGGCCCAGCAAACGGCGCTCGCCGAAGCTCATGAAGGCCCCACAGGTCACCACAACCAGCAGGATCACCACCGCTTTCAGAATGGCGATCAACGAATCGATGACTACAGGTGTAAACCAGCTCATTGTGCTGCCTCCCGCAGATTTTCAACCGTTGCGCCAACCAGCACCGGAGGAATACCCGGTAAGCCCAGCGGCAGGCCAACCTGGCCCTGACTCAATGTTTCGCTCAGACGAACCGGCAGTTTCAGTGTCTGACCGGCACAGGTGAATTCCACCTGAGAACCTGCGTTCACCCCTAACTGCGCGGCATCTGCCGGGTTAACCATCACATATGCCTGCGGCATACGTTGCTGGATAACCTTCGAGCGCTGTGTCATTTCTTCGCTGCCGAACAGGTGATAGTAAGGCGCGACACGCCAGTTATCGCGCTGTGCAGTAAAGGCAGCCGGAATAGTGGTGAAGTAATCGAGTGTCCCCTCACCGGCTTCAATCAGACGCACACCCGGATCACCGTGGCGCAAACTGCCGCCAACTTCGCTCTGGAATTTGTTCCAGGCTTGCGGTGAGTTCCAGCCCGGCGCCCAGGCGAATGGCACCTGATTGCGGTTAGCTGTCGGGCTGTTGTTCCCTTCCATTGAGAAGGCAAACATGGTGTCTTTATCTTGTGGCTGACGCGGTTCATGCACGCTGATGTTCGCGCGCATGGCAGTACGACCACTTGAACGTGCCGGAGAACGGGCCAGTTTCTGACCACGAATACGGAAGCTGGCGTTTGGCGCAGCTTCTACCATGCCTTTCAGCTGTGGCAGTGCTTCAACACAGGCTTCGATCACGTGATCCAACTGAGTCCAGTCAACATGACGGCTGTTGATGGTGGAATGCAGCGAGTGCATCCAGCGCCAGCTTTCCAGCATGGCAACCGTTGTGTCGTAGTAAGCCGGGTCGTAAACCTGGAAGAAGCGCTGTGCGCGACCTTCCTGATTCACCAGCGTACCGTCGCTTTCGGCAAAACTTGCTGCAGGCAGGATCAGGCTGGCTCTATCCATAATGCGCGTACGCTGATGGTCAACAACCAGCAGATTCTGCACCTTGGCTAATGCGGCATCCACTTTGGCTTCCGGCGCCTGACGGTAAAGGTCATTTTCCATCACGATGGCGCTGTCAGCATCACCACGGATTAGCAACTCAAGCGCTTCATCCAGCGAACCGCCGCCAATCATCGAAAGACCGATGCTGTTGGCCGCAGAGGCCACGAACGTAATGCCGACATCGCTGCCTGCTACTTTCAGCGCTTTGGCGATATTGGCGGCCGCTTCGATAATGGCATCAGAACCGGCGCTGGTGCCGGTAATGATCAGCGGCTTGCGCGCACCGGTCAGTGCCTGCACGATCACGTCGATTTTCTTGTTCAGGCCATCAGCCAGATCGCTGACCGCGGGCGCAGAATTATCCAGCGCATGGGCGATAGCAAAGCCGAAACGAGCCTGCTCATCGACCGGTGCACGGTAATTGTAAGCCGCGATGTCGTCGAGTTTGGTGTTATCCACGTTGGTGATAAACAACGGATGTTTGGCATGCTGACCGATATTCTGGACTGCCGCGATCTGCCAGTCGGCAACACGCTGTGCCGCCGCCATCGCGCGGGCTTTGCCTTTAACGGCCTGACGCACAGACAGTGCGATACGCGCGCCGGTCTGGGTTAAGTCTTCACCCAGCACCAGAACCGCATCGTACTCTTCGATTTCACGCAGCGCCGGTGTGTGAACACCGCTGTTGCGCAGAATGTTCAGCATCAGTTGTAGACGGCCCTGCTCTGCCGCGTTGATACCGGTGTAGAAGTTTTCGGCGCCGACCAGTTCACGCAAAGCAAAGTTGCTTTCAAGGCTGGCGCGCGGAGAACCGATACCGATAGTTTTCTTCGCCTGACGAATAATATCTGCCGCGCCCTGCATCGCCTGTTCAGCGTTAAGTTCGATCCAGTCGTTACCACGCAGCTGCAATGGTTTCTTCGGACGATCTTTCAGGTTCACGTAGCCATAACCGAAACGACCGCGGTCGCACAGGAAGTAATGGTTTACGGTACCGTTATAACGGTTTTCGATACGACGCAATTCGCCGTAACGCTCACCCGGGCTGGTGTTACAACCAACAGAACATTGCTGACAGATGCTTGGCGCAAACTGCATGTCCCATTTACGGTTATAACGTTCAGAGTGCGTTTTATCGGTGAATACGCCGGTCGGACACACTTCGACCAGGTTACCGGAGAACTCGCTTTCCAGCGGACCATCTTCCGGACGGCCAAAATAGACGTTGTCGTGTGCGCCATAAACACCCAGATCGGTGCCGTCCGCGTAATCCTTGTAGTAACGGACACAGCGATAACAGGCGATACAGCGGTTCATTTCGTGTGAGATGAACGGGCCGAGATCCTGGTTGTTGTGGGTACGTTTGGTGAAGCGGTAACGGCGCATACTGTGGCCGGTCATGACTGTCATATCCTGCAGGTGACAGTTACCGCCTTCCTCACATACCGGACAATCGTGCGGGTGGTTGGTCATCAGCCATTCCACGACGCTTTCACGGAATTCTTTCGCTTCTCCGTCGTCGATGGAAATGAAGGTGCCATCAGACGCTGGTGTCATACATGACATCACCAGACGACCGCGCGTGTCTTCCGCATTTTGGTATTGCTTAACCGCACATTGGCGGCAAGCGCCGACGCTTCCCAGCGCCGGATGCCAGCAAAAATAAGGAATATCGAGGCCGAGAGAGAGGCAAGCCTGTAACAGGTTGTCCGCTCCGTCTACATCGTATTCTTTGCCGTCTACATGAATCGTAGCCATAGTCAGCATGCTTCCACGTGGCCCGCCTGACGGCGGGCGTTAATCAAAAATTCTTGCCGGGTTGGCGTATATCACTCGACAGCGCGTCCCTTGTTCCGGGAATTCGCGCACAGCGGGCTCACGTCCGCTGCCTGTTGCCCTCACTACCAACGCTCTTTCAGCAGATTGTTTGGCTGAATGCCCGCAATCGCACGCGCGTTGTTGTAATGCTGTTTGGCGATACCCGCCTCAAACTCTTCCCGGAAATATTTAATCGCACTCTGCAATGGCTCCACAGCACCCGGCGCATGTGCGCAGAAGGTTTTGCCCGGGCCAAGCTGGCGGCAAAGCTGTTCGAGAGTTTCGATATCCCCTGGCTGGCCTTCACCACGTTCCAGCGCACGCAGGATCTTCACACTCCACGGCAAACCATCGCGGCACGGTGTACACCAGCCACAAGACTCACGGGCGAAGAATTCTTCCAGGTTACGCACCAGCGGAACCATGCCAATTTCATTGTCAACGGCCATCGCCAGTGCAGTCCCCAGACGGCTGCCGGCTTTACCAATACTGGCAAAGTCCATCGGCAAATCCAGATGATCGGCGGTCAGGAAGTCTGTCCCCGCCCCGCCCGGCTGCCAGGCTTTGAATTTCAGGCCATCGCGCATGCCACCGGCATACTCTTCAAGAATTTCACGTGCGGTAGTCCCAAACGGCAGTTCCCAGACGCCCGGATTTTTTACCCGGCCGGAGAAACCCATCAGTTTGGTGCCGGCATCTTCGCTTTTGCCCGCAGAAATACCTTTGTACCAGTCCACACCGTGCTCAAGAATCGCTGGCACGTTGCACAGGGTTTCGACGTTGTTGACACACGTCGGTTTACCCCATGCACCGGCAGATGCCGGGAACGGTGGCTTGGAACGCGGGTTAGCACGACGGCCTTCAAGGGAGTTGATCAGCGCGGTTTCTTCACCACAGATGTAACGCCCTGCCCCGGTGTGAACAATCAGTTCGAAATCAAACCCGGTGCCGAGGATATTTTTACCCAACAGACCTGCTTCAGTCGCTTCAGCAATCGCACGGCGCAGGTTCACCGCAGCTTCGATATATTCGCCACGCAGGAAAATGTAACCACGGTAAGATTTCAGCGCGAATGCGGAGATCAGCATGCCTTCCACCAGCAGGTGCGGCATTTGTTCCATCAGCAATCGGTCTTTATACGTACCTGGTTCCATCTCATCGGCGTTACACAGCAGATAGCGGATATTCATGCTTTCGTCTTTCGGCATCAGGCTCCACTTCAGACCCGTGGAGAAACCTGCGCCACCGCGCCCTTTCAGGCCAGCGTCTTTTACCAGATTGACGATTTCTTCCTGGGCCATGCCTTTAAGGGCTTTTTCCGCACCGACGTAACCGTTTTTGCTACGGTATTCATCGATCCAGACAGGTTGTTTGTCGTCACGCATACGCCAGGTCAGCGGATGCATCTCCGGTGTGCGTTCAATGTGTCTTGGGGTATATGTCATGCGTAGCGCTCCAGTAGCGAGCCGATCGCTTCCGGCGTCAGATGGCTGTGCGTGTCCTCATCAATCATCATTGACGGGCCTTTGTCACAGTTACCGAGGCAGCAGGTCGGCAGCAGGGTGAAGCGCCCGTCTTCGGTCGTCTCACCCGGCTTGATGTGCAACTGTTGTTCCAGCGCGGCCTGGATCCCCTGATAACCGGTGATGTGGCACACCACGCTGTCACAGTAACGGATCACATGGCGGCCGACCGGCTGACGGAAGATCTGGCTGTAGAATGTCGCCACACCTTCGACGTCGCTGGCAGGAATGCCCAGAACATCGGAGATCGCGTAGATAGCACCGTCCGGCACCCAACCACGCGCTTTCTGCACGATTTTCAACGCTTCGATAGAGGCCGCACGGGCATCTTCATAGTGATGTTTTTCGTGCTCAATCGCTTCACGTTCAGCGTCACTCAGCACAAACACCGGCGGTACAACAGGCTCGCTGATATTGATGTACTGAACTTCAGAGTCTTTATTGATATCTGTCATCGTTAGCGGTCCACATCTGACATTACAAAGTCGATACTGCCCAGATACACGATCAGGTCGGATACCAGGCTGCCACGGATTACGGACGGGATCTGCTGCAAATGCGGGAAGCTTGGTGTACGGACACGGGTACGGTAGCTCATGGTGCTGCCGTCACTGGTCAGGTAGTAGCTGTTGATCCCTTTGGTTGCTTCAACCATCTGGAAAGATTCTTGCGCAGGCATGACCGGCCCCCACGACACTTGCAGGAAGTGCGTGATCAGGGTCTCGATGTGTTGCAGTGTGCGCTCTTTCGGTGGCGGCGTGGTCAGTGGGTGATCCGCCTTGAACGGGCCTTCCGGCATATTTTTGTAACACTGTTCCAGAATACGCAGGCTCTGACGCAGTTCTTCTACTTTGAGCATGACGCGGGAATAACAGTCACTGACGCCATCACCGGTCGGCACTTCAAAGTCAAAGTTTTCGTAGCCAGAGTATGGACGCCATTTACGCACATCGAACGGGATCCCCGTGGCACGCAGGCCAGCACCGGTGGTACCCCAGGCCAGAGCGTCGTCTGCGTTGTAAGCAGCCACGCCTTTGGAACGGCCAATCAGAATGGTGTTTTTCAGCGCCGCTTTGACATAGGAGTCCAGACGGGCTGGCATCCAGTCAAGGAACTCACGCAGGAGACGATCCCAGCCTTTCGGCAGATCATGCGCTACGCCACCAATACGGAACCAGGCCGGGTGCATACGGAAACCGGTAATCGCTTCCACCAGATCGTAGATTTTCTGACGATCGGTAAAGGCGAAGAACACCGGAGTCATCGCGCCCACGTCCTGAATAAACGTAGAGATGTACAGCAGATGGCTGTTGATACGGAACAATTCGGACAGCATGACGCGAATGGTGTTAACGCGATCCGGCGTTACGATACCGGCGAGTTTTTCAACAGCCAGCACGTACGGCATTTCGTTTACACAACCGCCGAGGTATTCGATACGGTCGGTGTAAGGAATGTAGCTGTGCCAGGACTGGCGCTCGCCCATTTTCTCAGCACCACGGTGGTGGTAACCGACGTCAGGCACGCAGTCGACAATCTCTTCGCCATCAAGCTGCAAAATGATACGGAATGCACCGTGCGCAGACGGATGGTTAGGACCGAGGTTGAGGAACATAAAGTCCTCATTTTCGGTGCCACGCTTCATGCCCCAGTCTTCAGGCTTGAAGGTCAGCGATTCCATCTCGAGTTCTTCTTTCTGCTTAGTCAGCTCGTAAGGATCGAACTCGGTGGCGCGCGCCGGATAGTCTTTACGCAGCGGATGCCCTTCCCAGGTCTGCGGCATCATAATGCGCGTCAGGTGCGGGTGGCCGTCGAAGGTAATACCGAACATTTCCCATGTTTCGCGCTCGTACCAGTTAGCATTCGGGAACACTTTGGTGATCGTCGGAACATGGAGATCGTTTTCTGCCAATGCCACTTTGATCATGATGTCGCGGTTACGCTCGACGGAGATCAGGTGGTAGAAAACGGAAAAATCCGCGGCCGGTAAACCGTCGCGGTGTGTACGTAAACGCTCATCAAAGCCATGCAAATCGAAAAGCATGACATAAGGTTTTGGCTGTTTTCGTAAAAAGGTAATCGCTTCCAGTAACTGTTCACGCTTGAACCACACCACGGGAATTCCGGTGCGGGTTGCCTGAACAGTAAAGGCCTCTGGCCCAAAACGGTTACGCAATTCGCCAATAACCGGATCATCGAGATGATCACGGGTATGCCATGCTGGCAGGGCGGAATCTTGCGTCGTCAAATCTGTCATATTTTTTTCACCACACTAAATGGTCATTTATGCCGTAAGGGGGATATTCATACACACCGCCCCTCAGGGTTGACTCTCAGACCGCAGTGTTAAATCTCGTCCGGCGAACGCAGATTTGTCACGGCAATACGCTCAGCACGTTTACGCTCTTTTTCAGACTGCATATTCGCGCGGTAAACACCCTGGTCGCCAACAACCCATGACAATGGGCGACGTTCTTTACCAATGGACTCCTGCAACAGCAGCAGAGCCTGCATATAGGCTTCCGGACGCGGCGGACATCCCGGGATGTACACGTCGACAGGCAGGAATTTATCCACGCCCTGCACCACAGAATAAATATCGTACATGCCGCCGGAGTTCGCACAGGCGCCCATCGAAATCACCCACTTCGGTTCCAGCATCTGATCGTATAAACGCTGAATAACCGGAGCCATTTTGGTGAAGCAGGTTCCCGCCACCACCATAAAGTCAGCCTGGCGTGGTGAAGCACGCAGAACTTCTGCACCAAAACGCGCAACGTCATGCACCGCAGTGAATGACGTCACCATTTCGACATAACAGCAGGAAAGGCCGAAGTTGTAGGGCCAAAGGGAGTTTTTACGACCCCAGTTCACCATTCCGTGAAGCGACTCCTGGAGATTTCCCATGAAGACGCTGCGTTTAACCTGTTCCTGAAGAGGATCGCCGACGACCTCCTGAGACTGCAGGGGGTAACGGTCGTTTTCACCGTCCGGGTCTATGCGGGTGAGCGTATAGTCCATCTTAATGCCTCGCTTTGACTGCTTACTGAGGGTGACTGTTGGTATTAATCGCCGGGCTTGGTTTAACAGGTCCTTTCGAACGTGTTGGTGTCCAGTCGAGTGCGCCAATTCGCACCAGATAGAACAAACCTGCCAGCAGTACCAAAATGAAAATGGTAGCTTCCACGAATCCGGTCCAGCCGCTTTCGCGAATAGACGTTGACCATGCATAGAGATACAGGGCTTCAACGTCGAAGATGACGAAGAACATGGCGACCAGATAGAACTTGGCGGAAAGACGTAGCCGGGCAGTGCCGACAGAGGCGATACCTGACTCAAAAGGCGTGTTTTTGTAGCGTGCTCTGGCTCTCCCGCCAAGGAACGCGGCGCCCAGTAACATCAGGCAGCAGAGGCCTACTGCAACGACAAGAAAAACGGCGAACGCCCAGTGTTGAGCGATGACTTCAGTGGCTGTTGACATACTCATTGCTTACTCATCAAAAGTGGTACTTTGGCATCTGCTCTGTAAGGTCGGCAGTTTGCGCACCACATCGATTCAAGGGAAGGATTAAAAACCACACAGTTCACGGCTCAACAAGGGATTAAGCCAGTGATTTGTTGTGGGCTTTTTACCCTTTTCTATAACCTTTTGTCAACTTTGACAAAAGTATCTCCACATTAGTTTACATGCTTATCATTTAATTAACATATCATGCGCCGGGACTTAAGCTAAATCGTGTCAGTTAAATTCTGTGATAAAGCATGGGCCTGTGACGGGAGTTATGACATCTTTCGAACTTTACTATTGTCGCAGGAATAGACAGCGCTTCCACTCTCTTAATGGGGTTATTTTTTTGATCCATGTCAGAGTTCTGTCAATTTTGATAGAAAAAAAGGCACACATTTAACAAGTTTTATTGATTTTCAAAAAACGACAAGCGATTTACGGAAAAATTTGATGCTTTTTTTTAACCTGAAAAAAGTCAACATTTTACGCCATTTACTGTAGTCATTGGTGATAAGGATGGCAGTCATTACTGGGAAGAAGAAAGGCTAACGAACAAAAACAGAGGCTTTAGGAAGGATATTAAACAAAATCACTAAAAGAATGACTTTCCCGCCCCTTAATAGGTAGAAGCCTTTACCCCCGCCTCGTTAGACAGAGGCGGAAGGTAAAGCCGGGGGATTACCTTAACTTTCAGAGTCTGCCAGTAACTCATGATCGTCATCCACTACCGGACGAGGACCATAGGCACTGAGAGAATAGGGGTCATTCCCTTGCTCAACTGCATTGAAGATCGCCATTGCAAGTTCATTTTCACAACGGGCATTTTTGTACAACACATACTGCGTATCCGGCAAACGTGGTAAACCGTCCTGTTCACCCAGAACACGCAGCTCCGGACTCATCATTTCGATGGGACGTGCCGTCACACCCAGCCCCGCGCGCACTGCCGCACGAATTGCCGATAATGTCGACGCGACATAAGCAATACGCCACGGAATACCTGCCTGACTGAGGTGCTCTATCGCCATCATCCGGTAAGGGCTTGGCTCATCGAGCACCACCAGCGGAACACTGTCGCCGGAGGGGTATGCAAAATCAGCCGAGCAATACCAGAGTGTTGGCGACGTGCGCAATACGATGTGCGGGTGATCAGTGTTTGTCATCGTGGTGATGGCCAAATCCACTTCTTCACTTTCGAGCATCGACAACATGAAAGGACTGCGCTTGACGCGGACATCAATAGACAACTTTGGATATACGGATGTCACGCGGCTGAGCAGGAAAGGTAAAATGGTGTCAGCAGTATCATCTGATGCACCAATTGTTATCCCACCTTGAACATTGCTGTACATCAAAGAGGTACAGGCTTCATCATTAAAACGAAGGATTTTGCGTGCGTATCCCAATAACTGAATACCGTGTTCAGTTAATAATTTATTGCGTCCATGTCTGGCAAACAGTTCTTTTCCAACGAGTTGTTCTAGACGTTGCATTTGTTGGCTTACCGCCGACTGAGTACGACACACCGCAGCAGCAGCCGCAGCGAACGTATTAAGATCAGCAACAGCTACAAATGTCCTCAACAGATCAAGATCGAGATTGAGGATTGGACGATTTGCAATTGTCATAGTTTTTCTTCACTTTATAGAATCTAATAACAAGCTACCCTGATGGTGCGTCAAAGTACCCGCAAAAAGCAGAATACCAGATATGTCGGATACTCACTCATTTGATAACCTAAATTGAGAAATATTTGTGCATGAAAGTTTTCATCATTGTGAGCGTTCAGTCATTAAACCTGTGCACAATAATTCCTCACAAAGGCTGAATGATTAGAACCTCTTATTTAATATAGCCTTTCCCCGCAAACCATTCCATATCCCTTACAGTACCGCCTGCCGCAACCATAAAGCTAAGTTTCGGCAATATCATCGTCAGAAAAACATAAGCTAAATTAACTAATAAAGGTAATTATTAAAAATATAATTCAATAAATTCATTGAGTCACCCTAATAACCATTTTATGCCCAAGGTATTTTGTTTAAGTAACATTAAGATTTTTCTTGTTTCATCAAATTTTGTTTACGCCCACCTGTTGCAATATATCCTTTGAAAGCATTTATCTAATCCTGGAAAATACGTTTAAGACTTTACTTATAACATGATCATTCATCCAGCATTCGCTATTAATCATTAGATAAATAAAACTAATTCCTGTTAAAATTTTTCAGCGGTAAAACAAAGCCTCCTGAACTTTTTTCAGAATTTGTCGAGCTTTGGTAAGATTTCATGATGTTCACCCCATTAAAGACAACAAACTGACATCGCCGGGAATAGATGTAACGCAGCAAAAACAGTGAATTTATTGTTCACAAAGCACTCATTTGCAAAATATAAAATCACAAAATAACAATAACACAGCATAATAAACCATTAAGCTTCTCATACTTTGAGGTAATAACCCACCATAGCCCGCTTTACTGCTGTTTTTCACCAAAACGGTGCGCAGCCCTTCTCATGCCCTCTGCGGGAGAGTAAATTGAGCCCTTCGCACTGTTCTACGGTCGCTCCGCACCAGGGAAGAACAGGCTTTATTGCAAAAGGCTCTCATTTACATGTCCCCGATTGAAAAATCCCGCAAACTGGACAACGTCTGTTATGACATTCGCGGCCCGGTGCTCAAAGAAGCAAAACGTCTTGAAGAAGAAGGTAATAAAGTCCTCAAGCTGAACATCGGCAACCCTGCGCCATTCGGTTTTGATGCACCTGATGAAATCCTGGTCGACGTTATCCGCAACCTTCCTACCGCACAGGGTTATTGTGATTCGAAAGGTCTGTTTTCTGCACGTAAAGCGATCATGCAGCACTATCAGGCACGCGACATGCGCGACATCACGGTCGAAGATATCTATATCGGCAACGGTGTTTCCGAGCTGATTGTTCAGTCAATGCAGGCATTACTTAACACCGGCGATGAAATGTTAGTCCCGGCACCTGATTACCCCTTGTGGACAGCGGCGGTTTCGTTATCAGGCGGTAATGCGGTGCATTACCTGTGTGATGAAGGGGCTGACTGGTTCCCGGACATTGCCGATATTCGTGACAAAATCACCCCACGCACCCGCGGCATTGTGATCATCAACCCGAACAACCCGACCGGTGCGGTATACAGCAAAGAATTGCTGATGCAGATTGTGGACATCGCCCGGGAACATAATCTGATTATTTTTGCCGACGAAATTTACGACAAAATCCTGTATGACGAAGCCCAGCACATTTCCATCGCTTCACTGGCGCCGGATTTACTGACCGTCACTTTTAACGGTCTGTCAAAAACCTACCGCGTGGCCGGTTTCCGTCAAGGCTGGATGGTTCTGAACGGACCGAAGAAACATGCGAAAGGTTATATCGAAGGTCTGGAAATGCTGGCCTCGATGCGCCTTTGTGCCAACGTGCCGATGCAACATGCCATTCAGACCGCGCTGGGCGGCTATCAAAGTATCAGCGAGTTTATTCAGCCGGGCGGACGTCTGGTCGAACAGCGTGATCGTGCATGGGAACTGATCAATGAAATCCCGGGCGTTTCCTGCGTGAAACCTAAAGGGGCGCTGTATATGTTCCCGCGCATTGACGCCAAACGTTTCAACATCCATGACGATCAGAAAATGGTGCTCGATTTGCTGTTACAGCAAAAAGTCTTGCTGGTTCAGGGTTCTGCATTCAACTGGCCGTATCCGGACCATGTGCGTATCGTGACGCTGCCACGCGTTGATGAGTTGGAAATGGCCGTTAACAAACTGGGACGTTTCCTCGAAACCTATCGCCAGTAATGCAGTAAGGGCGCTGATAATGGCGCCCTTTTCTTTCTCCCGCCAGTTTCCGCATTTGCATAACTGTTTCGCACTGCTCACAATAGTCACTCATTCACCGTAGTTATTGAGAGTGCTATGAACCAGAGCCATTTTTTCGCCCATCTTTCCCGCCTCAAACTGATCAGCCGCTGGCCGCTGATGCGCAATGTCCGCACCGAAAACGTGTCGGAACACAGTCTGCAAGTCGCTTTTGTCGCCCATGCTTTAGCCGTGATCAAGAACCGTAAATTTAACGGCAATCTGAGCGCAGAACGCGTTGCCCTGCTCGCCATGTATCACGATGCCAGCGAAGTGATTACCGGTGATATGCCAACGCCAATCAAGTATTACAATCCGCAAATCGCGCATGAGTACAAAAAGATTGAGAAAATTGCTCAGCAGAAACTGATTGAAATGCTGCCAAAGGAATTACAGGAAGATTTCCGACCGCTGATTGACGAGCATTATTACACTGAAGAAGAAAAACTGACCGTCAAACAGGCTGATGCGTTATGTGCTTACCTGAAATGTCTGGAGGAATTGTCGGCAGGCAATAATGAATTCACACTGGCGAAAGCCCGTCTGGAGAAAACGCTGGCAGACAGAAAAAGCCCGGAAATGGACTACTTTATGGAAGTGTTCATTCCGAGCTTCAGTCTGTCATTGGATGAAATCAGCCTGGATTCCCCGCTCTGATCTTAAGGTCAAAACGGGAACAGCACCGGCACCAGAAAAACGCTGACCAGCATCACCAGCAGAGTGAACGGCACACCGATGCGGAGAAAATCGCCAAATTTATAGTTACCCGGTACCATAACCAGCGTGTTTACCGGTGAAGACACCGGTGTCATAAAGGCGGCAGAAGCCGCAATAGCGATAATCATGGTGAACGGGTATGGCGATACCCCCATCTGGTGTGCTGCTGCGATAGCAATCGGTGCCATCAAAACCGCAGTCGCCGTATTGGAAATAAACAGCCCGATACCTGCACAGAGAATGAATAAACTCAGCAGCATCATATATGGCCCATAGCCGCCGCTTACCTCCATTAACCCCTTCACAATCAGCGCCACACCGCCGGTTTTTTGCAGCGCCAGCGCAAAAGGCATCATCCCGACTATCAGCAGCAAACTGGGCCAGTGAATGGCTTTGTAGGCCCCTTCCATCGTGATACAGCGGAATTTACCCATCAGCATGCAGGCGATAATGGCGGCGATAGCATTAGGCACATCATCGGTCAGCATCAGCGCAACCATCAGCGCCAGACAAAACAATGCATGCGGTGCCTGACTCAGGGCTGGCGCGACTTCGTCCACTTCGGCAGGAAGATTAAGCACAATGAAATCATGCATTTGTTGCTGAAGCTGGCGGATCAGCTTCCAGTCGCCAATGACCAGTAGCATATCGCCGAGCTGTAATTCTTCATCCACCAGTTTTCCGTCCAGCGCTTCACCCTGACGGCGGATCCCGACGACATTCAGCCCATAGGTCGAACGGAAGGCGACGGCACGCAACGTTTTACCCAGGAGCTCCGAATCCGGGATCAGCGAGACTTCGGCCATCCCGACATCCCGCGATTGCTCAGAGAAATACTCGCCGCGTAGCACCATAGGCTCAAGCATTTCGTCAGTGCAAAATTGCCTGATGGAAATGTCAGGATCTGACATATCAAGCAGTAACACATCGCGCGCAAACAGTTCGGTATTCCCCGTTGCGCTGACCATCACGCGGCGAAATTTACGCCAGCGTTCAATGCCCACCACGTTCGCGCCGTAGCGGGAACGCAGATGCACATCATCAAGTGTACGCCCGACCAGAGGCGAACCTGGACGGATAGTGACGCGACGCGCCCGGCCGGTCAGGTGATAATCGCGGATCAAATCCCGGAACGTTCGCCGCTTCCAGCGCTGCTGGCCTCGTGACGCATCTTCTGATGACAGCCAGCGACGGGCGATCAACATGTATCCGATACCCATTATCAGCACCACGAGCCCGACAGGGGTGACGCCGAAGAAACCAAAACCGTCGAATCCTTCACGCAACAGTTCGCTGTTGACCACCATGTTCGGCGGTGTGGCGACCAGCGTCATCATGCCACTAATAAGCCCGGCGAAACTTAGTGGCATCATCAGACGTGCGGGAGAGGTTTTCATTCGCGCCGAAACGCTGATCACGACAGGAATGAAGATCGCGACTACGCCGGTGGAACTCATAAAAGCACCGAGACCGGCAACCGTGAGCATCAGCAAAACCAGCATCCGCGTTTCACTGTTGCCCGCCACCTTCATCAGCCAGTCGCCGACCTGATACGCCACACCGGTTCTGACCAGCCCGTGCCCGACGACAAATAGCGCCGCGATCAAAATGACGTTCGGGTCACTGAATCCGGCCAGCGCTTCATTGATGGTCAGCGTGCCGCTCAGGACGAAAGAAATAATCACCAGCAATGCCACAATATCCATTCGCAGCGTATTGCGCGCGAACAGCACCATAGCAATAACCAGTAGCGTGACAACCCAAAGCAATTCACCGGTCAAAACACACTCCATTTGCGTTGAGAGAGGAGGATAAATAGCTATGTACCCTAAATAATTCAAATTGTATCAAGGCGGCAACTGCGTGAATCTCCGGGGCTTACATGAGTAAGTGACCGGGATTCGGGACCAATCTGCCGGGAGCAGACTGGTATGCTGCTTGCAGCGACTCCTTCAGGGGCGAGGCCCATGGATGGGTCGGGTAACGCAGCCAACGCAGAGACAGTTTGATGTATGACTGGGTATGAGAATGGCATAAAAAAACCCCGCACAAGCGAGGTTTATATCAATTTATACAGGGAAATTGTATTTTTTCTGTCCTTAACGCAGGCTGACTTTCACACCTTCGTCGGAACTGCTGACCAGCAGAATTTCGAGCGTAGTCAGATCGAAATCGACATTTTCAATCCCGGGTGTATCGTCTGGCGCATTGACGGCAATGACTTTGCAGCCCGCCGCCAGCCCGGCCATCACGCCGGCTGCAGCATCTTCAACCACCACACAATCTTCCGGGGCCAGACCTAAACGTTCTGCCCCCAGCAAGTAGGCATCGGGTTGTGGCTTGCCGTGTTTGACCTGTTCAGCGGTGATAAACACTTCGGGTTCAGGCAAATGCGCCGCTTTATGGCGCGCACTGGCAACAGGCATTGATCCGGAAGTCACAATCGCCCAGGGAATATTCTGGCGATTGAGTTCGCTCAACAACAAATGTGCGCCCGGGAGAGCGGCGACACCCTCGGTGTCCGTGGCTTCAATTTGTTCCAGCTTGAGAAACTCTTTTTGAATCGTTTCTTCGCTTTCACCCGCCATAAAATGACGCAAAGAAGTGATCGCCTGCTTACCGTGAATAAACGCCAGTACATCCTGCGGGCTGACACCCCAGCTAAGCGCCCAGCTCACCCAGGCACGCTCAACGGCAGGTAATGAATCAACTAACGTTCCATCAAGGTCGAACAAAAAACCCTTACAAAGCACAGGCGACTCCTTTAAGTGTTTACATCAGGCATTGATAATTTGCGCGATCTCTACCGCGCTCAGGTGATACTGACGCGGGCACGACTGCCAGACCGCCAACATACGCTGGTATTTATCCCACATTTTGGTCTGCGAGTTAAACCCATGAGTGCCTGCATCAAAATCAGTGTAACGTCCTTCGGTGTTCACCATAAAGCGGACATAGCTTAAATAACGGGATTCCGTTGCGGCATCAAAACCCAGAAAATCAATTCGGCGGCGATCCAAGTCTTGCGTGTCTTTCAAATTGGTCCACGACACCTGCATCGCATGATGCATTTCCATAATGTTAATGACTGTGCGACAGGTTTCTTCCGGCAATTCGCCGAAATCTCTGTCCATCTCGCGCATTTGCAAACCAAAACCCCGTTCGATCACTGTTTGTAACCGGCGATAGCGTTCTGCGTTATCGGGATCCAGCATGGTCATCATCTTGTATTGATTGGACAAAATCAGGCGTTGAGCGTTCGTCATTTCCATCGTGAAAATCCTCATGTCTGCATAATGAGCAAAGCATGGCATAGCGCAAAGTTCTGCGAAATCGCAAGCACACCATTCTTTGATTTGGGTCGGGATCTCATCTGAAATAATCACCAGGGGAGACTTTCCCCCGGTGAAATGCGACTTATGAAAGACTATAGATGATGACAGACGCAGTAAGCGGGGAAATCAGGCTTACAGATCGTCTAAAAAGGTTTTGTCCAGCTGTTTGAACGCGCGCTTAAGGACGTCAGCCAGTGACTGATACGTCGGCGTGCCTTCAACTGGCGCCAGCGCCAGTCCGGATTCAGTGAGTTTATTGCGTACATCGTGGAACCAGCCGAGTAATCCCGGCGGCAGTGGCGTCAGAGAACGGCGACCCAGCCACCACAGTCCCTGCATCGGCAAGCTACAGGCAAAAATTGCCGTGGCGACGGCCAGCCCGAGTTGTCCGCCGAGCGCGATTTGCCACGTCAGGGTAAAGACCGCAACCGGTGGCATGATGCGTACCGCGAAGCGTGTAGCAGTAGAAATCCGGTTCTCCGGAAACATCGGAGCCAGGCGCTTATCTGACGGCCATGTCTTCATATAGTGCTGCCCGCGCTGGAATACCTGGAACCAGCCTACCGAGCCTGTTGGCTTACTCGTCATCTTTGCACCTCAACTTCACGTGTAAAATTTAAAAAATAGTTGTAAAACACAAACTGGAGTTTATCACGATAAAATATATTTTGTTTTTGCTGGCACCTGTCGGTATTCTATCGCAGCCTCGCAACCCTCTCAGGCAACGAGATCAATATAAACTTGGGGCAAACGCGGTGAATTGCAATCTTTCGCCCCCATAATAACCATAGTGCCTCGGTCTGAGAGGATTTGTAATTAATTATTGTATTTTTTGTTAGTGTTTTTGCTGATTAGTAACACCCTGAAGATACGTAAACCGAAATATGCGGTGCAGTAAACCGCTTTATTTCTGTCATCCGGACGCTTAAAAAAACCAAAGCCCGGCAATTCTTCAGCTTTTTCATCGTCATGCCTGTTTTGGCTCTCTGGCATGATGTTAATCATAATTGTCGCCGCCATTATGCGCTACGCTTGATGTCAGACTGACGATTTATTAACCACGTGTATTGTTTTTTTTAAACAGCACCAACAATAAATAGGTACTTCCATGTCGAGTAAGCTTGTACTGGTTCTTAACTGTGGTAGTTCTTCCCTAAAGTTTGCCATCATTGATGCTGCAAATGGCGAAGAACACATTTCAGGTTTAGCCGAATGTTTCCATCTGCCAGAAGCGCGCATTAAATGGAAAATGGACGGTGGCAAAGAAGAAGCCGCTTTAGGTGCGGGCGCCGCACACAGTGAAGCGTTGAAATTCATCGTTAATAACATTCTGAGCAAAAAACCTGAGCTGTCCGCAGAACTGGTTGCAATCGGCCACCGCATCGTTCATGGCGGCGAGAAGCTGACCAAATCAATGCTGATCAACGACGCTGTCATCGAGGGTATCAAAGAGTCTATCCCGTTTGCGCCGCTGCATAACCCGGCTCACCTGATCGGTATTGATGAAGCACTGAAATCTTTCCCTAAACTGGCTGATAAAAACGTTGCCGTTTTCGACACCGCTTTCCATCAGACAATGCCAGAAGAATCATACCTCTACGCCCTGCCGTACAGCCTGTATAAAGATCACCATGTCCGTCGTTATGGCGCACACGGCACCAGTCACTTCTACGTGACTCAGGAAGCCGCAAAAATGCTGAACAAACCCGTGGAAGAAGTGAATCTGATCACTTGCCACCTGGGTAACGGCGGTTCTGTCAGTGCCATCCGTAACGGTAAATGTGTGGATACTTCCATGGGGCTGACCCCGCTGGAAGGTCTGGTGATGGGTACCCGCAGCGGTGACATCGACCCGGCAATTATCTTCCACCTGCACGATTCTCTGGGCATGAGCGTTGATCAAATCAACAAAATGCTGACTAAAGAATCGGGTCTGCTGGGCCTGACTGAAGTCACCAGCGACTGCCGTTATGTTGAAGACAACTACACCACTAAAGCTGATGCCAGACGTGCCATGGACGTCTTCTGCCACCGCCTGGCGAAATACATCGGTGCGTACACTTCACTGATGGAAGGCCGCCTGGACGCCGTCGTATTCACCGGCGGTATCGGCGAAAACGCCGCAATGGTTCGCGAATTGTCTCTGGCTAAATTAGGCCTGCTGGGCTTTGAAGTGGATCACGAACGTAACCTGGCTGCCCGTTTCGGTAAATCCGGGGCGATCAACAAAGAAGGCACTCGCGCCGCTCTGGTTATCCCAACCAACGAAGAGCTGGTGATTGCACAAGACGCCGCGCGTCTGACTGCATAATTCGATTCAAGACTGCCCGCGTAATGCGGGCAATTTTTCACTTATAGGCAAACGCCGCCCGTTTGGACGCACCGCGCAGGATAATCATCGCGCTTATGCTGATCATTATCCCCTCTGCACAAACCTGCGAATGTCCCTGCCTGGCAACCGTTAAAGAGGTTTAGCCGTGTCCCGTACAATTATGTTGATCCCTACAGGCACCAGTGTCGGTCTGACCAGTGTCAGCCTGGGTGTGATCCGTGCCATGGAACAAAAAGGCGTCAGCCTGAGTATCTTCAAACCTATCGCCCAGCCGCGTACTGGCGGAGATGCTCCTGACCAAACCACGACCATTATTCGCGCTAACTCCACCGTGACTGCAGCCGAACCGCTGAAAATGAGCCACGTTGAAACCTTGCTGAGCTCAAACCAGCAAGACGTGCTGATGGAAGAAATCATCGCGCGTTATCACGAAAACACCAAAGATGCCGAAGTGGTGCTGGTTGAAGGTTTAGTGCCTACCCGCAAACACCAGTTCGCCAATGCGCTGAACTACGAAATTGCCAAAACCCTGAACGCAGAAATCGTCTTCGTTCTGGCGCTGGGTAATGATTCTCCTGCGCAGCTCAAAGAACGTATCGAACTGGCCCGTTCCAGCTTCGGTGGCAGCAAAAACAAAAATATCACCGGCGTAATCATTAACAAACTGAATGCACCGGTTGACGAGCAGGGGCGTACACGTCCTGACCTGTCTGAAATCTTTGATGATTCCACCAAAGCCAGCGTGGCAAATATCGACCCGACTCAGCTGTTCGCTAACAGCCCGCTGCCGGTTCTGGGCTGCATTCCGTGGAGCTTCGAGCTGATTGCCACCCGCGCAATCGACATGGCTAAGCACCTGAACGCACGTATCATCAACGAAGGTGACGTCAAAACCCGCCGCGTGAAATCCGTCACTTTCTGCGCACGCAGCATTCCGCATATGCTGGAGCATTTCCGTCCCGGCTCCCTGCTGGTGACCTCCGCTGACCGTCCTGACGTGCTGGTTTCAGCCTGTCTGGCAGCCATGAATGGCGTGGAAATCGGCGCTATCCTGCTGACCGGTGGCTACGAAATCGACGCCCGCATCAACAGCCTGTGCGAACGTGCATTCCAGACAGGCCTGCCAGTCTTCATGGTAGAAACCAATACCTGGCAGACTTCCCTGAGCCTGCAAAGCTTCAATCTGGAAGTGCCTGCAGATGACCATCAGCGCGTAGAGAAACTGCAACAGTACGTGGCTTCTCACATCAATGCTGACTGGATCAACTCCCTGAGCGCACACTCTGAACGTTCACGCCGTCTGTCACCTCCGGCATTCCGCTATCAGCTGACCGAACTGGCCCGTAAAGCCGGTAAACGTATCGTTCTGCCGGAAGGCGACGAGCCACGCACTGTGAAAGCGGCAGCGCTTTGTGCTGAACGTGGTATCGCGGAATGTGTTCTGTTGGGTAACCCTGACGAGATCAAACGCGTTGCAGCAGCTCAGGGCGTGACGCTGGGTAAAGGCATCGAAATCGTTGATCCGGTGGCTGTCCGTGAAGAATACGTGGCGCGTCTGGTTGAACTGCGTAAAAGCAAGGGTATGACCGAAGTGGTTGCGCGCGAACAACTGGAAGACAACGTGGTTCTCGGCACCCTGATGCTGGAACAAGGTAACGTTGACGGTCTGGTTTCCGGTGCTGTTCACACCACCGCAAACACCATCCGCCCGCCATTACAGTTGATCAAAACCGCGCCGGGCAGCTCACTGGTTTCCTCTGTGTTCTTCATGCTGCTGCCTGATCAGGTTCTGGTTTATGGCGACTGTGCGATCAACCCGGATCCTACTGCTGAACAGCTGTCTGAAATCGCGATCCAGTCTGCGGACTCCGCTGCAGCCTTCGGTATCGAACCCCGCGTTGCCATGATCTCCTACTCAACCGGTAACTCCGGCGCAGGTAGCGACGTTGAGAAAGTGCGTGAAGCGACCCGTCTGGCCCAGGAAAAACGTCCGGATCTCATCATCGATGGCCCGCTGCAATATGATGCTGCGATCATGGCTGATGTTGCACAATCTAAAGCGCCAAACTCGCCGGTTGCGGGTAAAGCGACCGTGTTCATCTTCCCTGACCTGAATACCGGTAACACCACGTACAAAGCGGTACAACGTTCTGCGGATCTGGTCTCTATCGGGCCGATGCTGCAGGGTATGCGTAAACCGGTTAATGACCTGTCGCGTGGCGCACTGGTTGACGATATCGTCTACACCGTTGCACTGACTGCGATTCAGTCTGCTCAGGCAGAAGCAGCGGTTGCGGCCAAATAAGCCAAACCCTCTGAACGCAAGACGCCGGGCTTTTTGAGTCCGGCGTTTTTTTTGGTCTTTTTTGCGGAGCGCTTCATGGCTGATCGATAAAGATTCAGAGCAGTGTTTTTGCTGCTTCCAGAATATGTTCAGCCGTCAGGCCATATTCCTGCTGTAAAAACTCCTGGGTGCCCACTTGTCCGTAACGCTCTTTGACACCAACCCGGCACATCGGCACCGGCTGGTTTTCCACCAGCACTTCCGCCACCGCTGATCCCAGTCCGTTATGAATACTGTGGTTTTCACAGGTCACAATTTTGCCGGTTTTCGTGGCGTATTTGATGATGACATCTTTATCAATCGGCTTGAGGGTAAACATGTCGATGACTGCCGCACTGACCCCTTCGCGTTCCAGCATTTGCGCCGCTCTCAGCGCTTCCGCCACCATAATCCCGTTCGCAATCAGCGTCACGTCTGTGCCATCGCGCAGCACATTGGCCTTGCCGATGGTAAACGCCGAGCCTTCCTTGTAAACCTGCGTAGCCTGTTTGCGAATGGTACGCACCCAGTAGAAACCTTTTAAATCCATCAGTTGCAGCAAAATATTGCGGAACATCACGGCGTCGGTGACTTCCATCACCACCGAACTCGCCAGCCCGCGCACAATGCCCATATCTTCGAACGACATATGCGTGCCGCCGTTATGACAGGCGCTGACGCCCGCATCTGACGCAATGATTTTGACGTTATTCTTCTGGTAATCCAGAGACATAAACAGCTGATCGAAACAGCGGCGGCTGGCAAAGGCGGTAAAGGTATGCACAAACGGCACGCGACCGGTCAGCGAAAGCCCGGCGGCAACACCGATGACATTCGCTTCCATGATGCCGCAGTTAATCACGTGATCTGGATGATCTTTATGAACGCCGTCCATCGCCATCGAGCTCATCAGATCGGCTTCCAGCGCGATAATCGGCGTGTTCTCTACAATTTTTTCACGCACAGTGCTGGCGTAAACTTTGCGCATTTCCACTGCGTCTTTTTGCAATTCAAGAGAAACTTCAAACATGAGTGGCCTCCAGCTCAGCGATAGCATTTTCGATTTCCAGTTTCACATCCGGCGTTAAACGCAGGTGATGTGAGTTCGCCAGTTGCTCGAGATACTTCACGCCCTGCCCTTTGATGCTGTCGAGGATCACCACCAGAGGACGCTGCTCGGCGTGACGAACCGGCGTGACCGCCTCGCTGATAGCTACAATGTCATCGCCTTTAATGGTCTCTACATCAAACCCGAACGCACTGAATTTTCCGGCCAGATCGAATGGCTTAATCACTTCATCCAGCGTGCCATCGAGTTGCTGTTTGTTGTAATCGATGAACAGTGTCAGGTTATGCAGATTGTGGTGCGCAATAAACTGGAAGGCTTCCCAGCACTGGCCCTCGTTCAACTCACCGTCGCCAAGAATGCAGAAGACGCGGTTGCTGCGACCAGCCAGCTTATGCGAAAGTGCCATGCCCGCCGCAATGGAAACGCCTTGTCCCAGCGAGCCGGTGGTGGCATCCACGCCGGTGGTCCGCAGCCGGTCCGGATGGCTCGGCAGCTTTGTGCCATTCTGGTTGAGGGTGTGTAATTCGCTGACCGGGAAATAACCTTTCAGTGCCAGCGTGGCATACAACGCCGGTCCAGCATGGCCTTTGGACAGCACGAAATAATCACGTTCCTGCCAGTCTGGTTTTTTCGGGTCGATGCGCATCACATCGCCATACAACACGGCCAGCGTTTCCACCACGGACATGCTGCCGCCATAGTGCCCGAATCCTAAACCGGTCAGCATTTTTAGCGTCTCGATACGGATATGGCGGGCCAGATCACGAACCTCCTGGACATCTTTCATCTTCATTGGTCCTTATTTTAATGAGCACTTATCCTGGCCTGTTATTTCTAACAGGCAGGACAGTGTTTCCCGGATGGAGTTAAAAAACGTAGTGGTGCAGGGAATTACTTTTCAGTGATTTCTTTCTCAGCCGCCGGTTTTTTGCCGAGATAGTTCCAGGCAACCAGTACCGCGAAGATACCGACAATCAGCGCCATGATGCCTTCCTTCGACATAAAGCGAGCCAGATTACCCAGCAGGATGCCGATAACGCCGAAGTCCGCATCAGAGAAGGTGGCATTCGCAAAGCCCAGCGCGCCCAGTACTGGCAACAGCAGAACCGGCAGGAAGGTAATCAGCACGCCGTTGGCAAACGCACCGATCATTGCCCCGCGACGCCCGCCGGTCGCATTACCGAACACACCTGCCGTCGCACCAGTGAAGAAGTGTGGCACCACGCCCGGCAGGATCAGCACCAGATGCATTTGCCCTAACAGGAACAGTCCCACCAGACCGCCAAGGAAGCTGAACAGGAAACCGATCAGCACCGCATTCGGCGCGTACGGATACACCAGCGGACAATCCAGCGCCGGACGGGCATTAGGCACCAGTTTCTCGGAGAAGCCGACGAATGCCGGAACGATTTCCGCCAGGATCAGACGCACACCCTGCAAAATGATGAACACACCCGCCGCAAAGGTAATTGCCATGATGATGGCGTACACCAGGTAGTTCTGGCCTGCACTGTAGGTCGCCTCAACAAAGACCTGACCCGCGAACACCGCCATAATCAGATAAATAATAATCATGGTGAGTGAGATTGAGATGGAACTGTCGCGCAGGAAACTGAGGTTTTTCGGCAGATTCATTTCTTCCGTAGAACGTGAACCTTTGCCAACTTTACTGCCGATCCAGCCCGATAAGACGTAACCAATGGTGCCGAAATGACCAAATGCCACGTCGTCGCTGCCGGTAATTTTACGCATGTAACGTTGCGCCAGCGCCGGGAAGAACGCCATGATAAGGCCCAGCGTCAGGGAACCGGTGAACACCAGTGAAACACCTTCAAAACCGGCCACCGTCAGAATAACGCTGATCATACAGGCCATATAAAACGTGTGATGACCGGTCAGAAACACATATTTAAGACGGGTGAAACGGGCCACGATCAGGTTTGCCACCATACCAAACGCCATAATTAACGCTGTCGGTGCACCGAATTTCTCCAGCGCGATGGAAACAATCGCTTCGTTATTAGGAATAATACCCTGGATATTAAAGGCGTGTTCAAACATACCGCCTAAAGGATTTAATGAGCCAACTAATACTGTTGCACCACCGCCCAATACTAAAAAGCCAAGTATTGTTTTAACCGTGCCTTTCACCACATCAGAAAAGTTTTTCTTTTGTGCCACCAGACCGATTAATGCGATGAGCCCCACCAGTATGGAAGGCACTTTTAATATATCGACCACAAACTTGAGCGTTTCCTGGATAAACATATCCACCTCGTTTGTCTATTTGTTTTATTTGTAGGGTTATTCAGTGCCGGTCAGGACACTGGATGTTTTTCAAAGTGAGCAATCAGTTTTGTTTCAAGTTCATTAATATCAATGATGTTGGTAATCACCACTAACTGGTTTTCAGGAATGCTGGCACTGGCAGCGATGTCCTTTGCCATCACGAACAGGTCGGCTTCACCCGGAATGGCTGAGGACAAATCGGAGTGCTGAACATCTGCCTGAATATTGAGTTTCTTCAGGACCTTTTTGATGTTTATTTCAACCATAAAGCTGCTGCCTAAACCGGAACCACAAATCGCCATGATTTTCATATTATTCACTTGTCCTTTATCTGTTTTTAAACGATTAAAATATGTAGAACCGTACTCCATCTGCACATATTAATGCATATGAATGGTCAGAATACCCTTAGATTTAAGTCGCACTCCCTTTACAATATTAAGTCAAATTAATAGCGGGATATAATGTCCTGAATTTCTCTGATGGTTTTTGCCTGATGTATTTTCTGCATATCTTCTTCACTGGAAAATAATTCTGCCAGTTCAGAAATCAGTTCAATATGGCTGTGCTTATCTGCTGCCGATAACATCACCACGGTATACACCGGATCGTTATCCTCTGAATTAAACGCCACGCCGTGCGGCAGCGTCAGCAACGAGAGTCCCAACCCGTTCGCCCCTTCTTCTGGTCTGGCGTGTGGCATCGCAATGCCCGGCGCCAGAACAAAATACGGCCCCAGTTTTTCCCGTTGAGCAAAAATAGCCGTCAGGTAATCCGGGGTAATTGCCCCTTCTTTCAGCAGTGGCTCAGCGCTCACTTCCACTGCCTGCCGCCAGTCCGTGATATCCGTTCTGATCTGAATTCGTTCAGATGTCAGCCAATCATTCAGCATAGTGATGCTCCGTTTTTATTTTTAAAGATGGCCGGTCAAATTTCCCCCAGACCGCACCAACGATCCAGACTCTACTTCAGCGGTAGCGTTAACATCTGTGATACAGATCTCAAAGATAGCGCTACCAAACTTCTATCATTGAGATCTGTGATAGCGCTATCAAAAATAATCACACAGCGGTATCGCCGTCCCGTGGATCGCATAAATAACGGTATACTTTGTCGGGAAATTGCCGATAATTTACCGAATTCTGCCGTGGTTCCCGATTTACCGGTCCTGCTGCGGCCCGCTTTTTTCGCTATACCTGTGGGTATACATTTTGCGCAAGATGCGCAGTTAAGGTCAGGATCGTGAATGTCCATTAACAAGAAAAGACGCAGTACCGGAAGAGTGACGCTGGCTGATGTCGCGCAACTGGCGGGCGTGGGCAGCATGACTGTTTCCCGTGCGCTGCGCACACCCGAACAGGTCTCCGACAAGCTACGGGAGAAGATCGAAGAAGCGGTCAGTCAGCTGGGATATCTGCCCAACCAGGCCGCCAGTTCCCTGGCTTCCGCCTCCTCAAATACCATTGCGATGATTGTGCCGAGCCTTTCCGAAGCGGGCTGCGCCGAGATGTTTGCCGGGCTACAGAAAGTGCTGCAACCGGCCGGTTATCAGATCATGCTGGCGGAATCTCAACATCGTATTGAGCGGGAAGAAAAACTGCTGGAAACGTTGCTTTCCTACAATCTGGCGGCGGCGATTTTACTGTCCGTTGAACACTCCGCCAATGTACGTCAATGGCTGGATAACCTGACCATCCCGGTGCTGGAAATCGGTGCGCTGACCACTTCGCCAATCGACATGAATATCGGCATTGATTATGTCGAGGCGATGTTTCAGTTGACCCAGACGGTGGTGGCGAAGGGATATCAGAATATTGGCATGCTGTGTGCCAATCAGGAACAGTGGATTTTCCAGCAGCACCTTCAGGGTTGGCGTAAGGCCATGTTGAAAGCGCACATGTCCCCGCACCGGGTGATAAACGCCGCCGAGCCTGCCAGCTTTTCCACCGGCGCTCAGCAACTGCCGGAGTTCCTGCTTGCCTGGCCGGAAATTGACGCGCTGGTGTGTGTTTCCGACGATCTCGCCTGTGGCGCACTGTATGAATGCCAGCGCAGACGCATCAAAGTGCCAGATGAACTTGCCGTGGTCGGTTTCGGCAATGCCGATGTCAGTAAAGTATGCCAGCCGCCGCTGACCACTATTGCTATTCCGCATAAAGAAATCGGGGTGCGCGCTGCCCAGGCATTGCTGGCGAGGATTAATGACGAGGAATGGGAAGAAGTGACGATCGCTTCGTCGTTGTGCAAGCGGGAGAGTTGCTAAAAAGAGAACGGGCGATATGCGTTCGCCCGTGATGTGATTCAGATATCATCTTTCGCTGACGATTCTTCTTCATCGTTTTCTTTATTACCCGGGACAGACGCATCCGCCACAGGGGCTACGGCTTCACGGGTCAGCGGCTTACCGTGTTCTTTCTCATTGTTTCGCGTCATCCACAGAGAAAGTGCTTTCAGGGAGTCCGGCGTAAATTCATCACAACGCGCAGTGATTTCTTCCGGTGTCATCCAGCGGACGGCATCAATTTCTTCTTCCTGCAGGGCAAACGGGCCATGGGATACACAGCTAAACAATGCCCCCCATACGCGACATTTGTTCTCTTCTTCAAAGTAGAACTGACCGTGCTCTGCAAACGGCACACCGGCAATACCCAGCTCTTCCTCGGCTTCACGGCGAGCTGAATCAAGTATGTTTTCACCGCTTTGCACCACACCACCGGCCGTTGCATCGAGCCAGCCCGGATAGAAATCTTTGGTTTCAGTCCGACGCTGAACCAAAATATTCCCCATTCCATCATGAACCACAATATAGCTGGCACGATGACGCAGGACCTGAGCACGCATTTGTTGTCGGCTGGCCTGGGCAATGACCTCGTTGTCTTCGTTGACGATATCAACCCACTCATCCGTACTGATGTTTTGCTCTTGTTCTGACATCCGCTGGAACCTTCTCTTTTAAGCGCTGGTCTGTGCGCAATAAGTCTGTGCGCTGTGATTTTGCAACACGTCGATAATGTCCGGAGATTCTATCTGGGTCTGCTGGGTGGCTTCAATAGCTATGGATGCGTTGATGCAACCTAAAAGCTATGTTACCCCGCAAAGTTCGCCATCAGACAAGTCCGACATAGACTTCTAAACATCTGCATTATGATACCCTACTCAATCGGATAAGAAGCTTGTGATTACCCGTTCCACATTAGCGCATCCCGCCCCGCCATTCGCGGAGAGTGATTAAAACAACGCAGGAGGCAATATGATCGATCTTTATTACGCACCAACACCGAATGGCCATAAAGTTTCTCTTTTTCTTGAAGAGAGTGGCCTGCAATACCGGCTCCACCGTATTGATATCAGCGCAGGGGAGCAATTCAAACCTGAATTCCTCGCCATTTCACCCAACAACAAAATCCCGGCCATTGTCGACAGTCAGCCCGTTGACGGCGGCACACCGGTCAGTATTTTTGAGTCTGGCGCAATTTTGCAATATCTGGCAGAAAAAACCGGAAAATTTCTCAGCAAAGAGTTGCGTGAGCGCACAGTGACACTGGAATGGCTGACCTGGCAGGTTGCCGGATTTGGCCCGATGCTGGGTCAGAACCACCACTTTACGCATTATGCGCCGCAGCCGGTGCCTTACGCCATTGAGCGTTATTTACAGGAAACTCAGCGTCTGTATGGCGTGCTGAACCGCCAGTTAGAGAAAAATGCCTATATCGCCGGGGAGAATTACAGTATCGCCGACATGGCCACTTATCCGTGGGTCGCGGCTCATGAACGCCAGCGTATTGATCTGGCTGGATACCCTGCCGTACGCAACTGGTTCGAACGGGTTAAAAGCCGCCCGGCGACACAAAAAGCCTACGCGCTGGCGCAGGTTCAGTAAGCCCCTTCAGCCTGCCGGAGGTGTTCTGAATATCTCAGAATAAAAAACCCTTAACTGTGCTCCATATCGCGAGTTAATTGCGATGACTCATCTATGATTAAAGACAGTTCATCCGCGTATTCAGACAGTTAAGGATCCCGATATGAAGATCTTGATTACCGGCGCCACCGGCCTCATCGGAAGAAAATTGACCGAACGGCTTCTTGAGCAATCTCATCAGATCACCGCCCTGAGCCGTGCCCCTGAACGCGCGGCGAAAATACTCGGGTCGCAGGTTTCCGTCTGGGAAACGCTGGAAGGAAAAACCTCGCTCGACGGTTTCGATGCCGTAATTAACCTTGCCGGTGAACCCATTGCCGACAAACGCTGGACCAAAGAACACAAAGCGTTGTTATGCGAGAGCCGCTGGAAGCTGACAGAAAAGCTGGCAACGCTGATTAACGCCAGTGAAAAGCCCCCTGCCGTGTTTATCTCCGGTTCGGCGGTCGGCTATTACGGCGATCAGGGCCAGGCTCTGGTGCCTGAAGATGAGCCGCCTAACAAGCAGTTTACCTGGCAATTGTGTGCCCGCTGGGAAGCACTGGCGATGTCAGCACAAAGCGCGGCGACGCGTGTTTGTTTGCTGCGCACCGGCATCGTACTGGCTGAAAAAGGCGGTGCGCTGGCCAAAATAGTTCTGCCCTACCGCGCCGGTCTCGGTGGCCCGCTCGGTGATGGTCAGCAATACATGCCATGGATCCACATCAACGACATGATTGACGGGATTCTGTTCTTGCTGGAACACGAAACACTTTCCGGCCCGTTCAATATGGTGTCGCCGTATCCGGCGCGCAACGAGCAATTCAGTGCCCTGCTCGGCGAAGTATTGCACCGCCCGGCGTTTATGCGGGCACCCGCGCCTGTGGTGCGCTTGCTGATGGGCGAATCAGCTGTATTAGTGCTGGGTGGTCAGCGGGCAGTGCCGCGCCGGCTGGAAGCAGCAGGGTTTATTTTTAAGCATCAGGAGTTAAAGGAAACGCTGGAGGATTTGCTGGGATGAAGGGTCTTGCAGCCCTTCACCCTGCTCAACCAGATTGGGGTCTCATAGGTACAATGGCGCGGTACTGGCGCTTTTTAAAAACTGATCGGGGGGATGTTTCGGTTTCTCAATAACTGAGATTACTTAACTTTCTGCACCGAAACCGCCCAAAGGAGGAAAGTGCTTTTCCTCCTTTGGATTCCTCCTCGCTTTTTCAACAAGCGCTTCGCTCGCTGGCTATGTTTCAGCTATCACTGCGACAGGCTGGAAATCTTGCCGCTGCGCGGTGCCTTCTCTCGGTCCTGAAGCCTTGGTCTTCAGGCCGCTCCGTTCAGCAAGATTTCTGAATCGCCCGCACGTTCTTAAATTCAAAAACAGAGAGGTTTTATCTTTTAGAAATGTTGATTGGCGTGCTCAAAAATGGCACCGAATGAACGGTTCGAGACCTATGGCTCGAAGCCTGAAATGAGGGAATCGCGGAGCGATGACATTTTGCGCCACACTCAGAACGATCAGAACATGTCCTTCGTTCCAGCGACAGCGCGCAGTGAAAAAGCGAGGGGAGTGCAGAGGGGAAAAGCCTTTCCCCTCTGCTCGGTTTCGGCGAAATATCTCGTGTGAGAACTGTTATTGAGAAACCGAAACTTTCACAATTCAATTTCCCCCCCTCAGGTTCTACTCCTTCACATCCACCTGATAAAACACATGTTTCCCAAACGGGTCCACTTCATAACCGGTCACTTCTTTGCGTACCGGTTCGAAAATGGTCGAGTGGGCGATCATCACCGCCGGTGCCTGATCGTGCATCATCTGCTGGGCCTGCTCGTAAAGCGCCACGCGTTTCGCATGATCGGTGGTTTCTTTCGCTTCGGTGATCAACTGGTCAAACGGCGCGTAACACCATTTCGCTGAGTTCGAACCGCCCTTCGCGGCATTACAGGTAAACAGCGGACCAAAGAAGTTATCCGGGTCACCGTTCGCCGTTGTCCAGCCCATCAGCGCTGCCATATGTTCGCCGTTACGGATACGGGTCTGGTATTCACCCCATTCGTAACTGACGATATGCGCTTTCACGCCAATTTTTGCCCAGTCCGCCTGGATCATTTCCGCCATACGCCGGGCATTCGGGTTATACGGACGCTGTACCGGCATCGCCCATAAATCGATATCAAAACCGTTCGGCATCCCGGCTTCGGCCAGAAGAGCTTTGGCTTTCTCCGGTGAGTAATCGTAATCCACCAGTTTGTCGTTGTAACTCCAGACCCCCGTAGGCAGCAGCGTTTTCGCGACGGTTCCCGTACCGTGGAACACCGCTTCAATGATCTGTGGTTTGTTAATGGCCATGGTCAGCGCCTGACGCACTTTCACATTATCCAGCGGCGCTTTCTGCGTATTGAACGACAGGAAACCCGTGTTCAGGCCAGCCTTGCTCATCAGGTTGATGTCTTTATTGGCGCGCATACGATCCAGATCAGCCGGATTCGGGAACGGCATCACCTGGCATTCGTTTTTCTCAAGTTTAGCGAGGCGCATTGAGGCGTCAGGCGTAATGGTATACACCAGACGGTCAATTTTGGATTTGCCCTGCCAGTAATCCGGGAACGCTTTGTACAGCAGACGCGTATCTTTCTGGTACTGCACCAGCTCAAACGGCCCGGTCCCAATCGGATCCTGATCCAATTTTTCCGGTGTACCGGCTTTAAGCATCTGATCGGCATATTCCGCCGAGAGGATGGAAGCAAAATACCACGCCAGATCGGCCACGAACGGCGCTTCGGGACGTGTCAGGTTAAAGCGCACCGTGTAATCATCCACCTTATCAATGCTGCCGATAAGATCGCCCATTTTCAGGCTGTCGAAGTTAAGGTAAGTGCCGCCGGAAATTTTATGATAAGGGTTATTCTCGTCTTTCTGGCGCATGAACGAGAAGATCACGTCGTCAGCGTTGAAGTCGCGGGTGGGTTTGAACAACTTGCTGCTCTGGAATTTCACGCCTTTACGCAGGTGGAAGGTATAGGTTTTACCGTCTGCGCTGACCTCCCAGCTTTCCGCCAGACTCGGCACCAGTTCTGTAGTACCGATTTTGAAATCCACCAGACGGTTATAAATTGGCGCAGCGCCGGCATCCACGGAAGTGCCCGATGTATAAAGTTGCGGGTTGAATTGCTCAGGCGAGCCTTCGGAGCAGTAAACCAGCGTTTTAGCACAAACGCCGCTGGTGATGGTTAACGCCAGTAAACCTGTGCTTATTTTTAAGATGTTGTGTTTCATTCTTTTCCCTATTTTCCCTGTCCGGAGAGTGTTTAGATCTTCTTCATCGTGGAACCTAAAGCAAAAACAGATTAACATCTGGATAACACGTAGTAATACTTTGTTATATATGAAAATCTTATAACAGGGAACAATATTTGCGCACATTCAGAGGTTAAGATGTCGACAACAATCGCAACACAGCTTACCGAACGCTTCTACCGCTATCTCTCCGTGACATCACAAAGTGATGCCAGCGCGACGACCTTACCCAGCACGCCGGGCCAGCACGACATGGCGCGGTTGCTGGCTGAAGAACTGCATCAGCTGGGTCTGGAAAATATTCAGATCGATGAACATGCCACCGTGACGGCAGTCAAATCCGGCACCAAAAAAGGGGGGCCGCGTATCGGTTTTATCACGCATATCGATACCGTGGATGTCGGCCTGCGCCCGGATATTCATCCGCAGACATTGCGTTTTACCGGTGAGGATGTGTGTCTGAACAAGGCGCTGGATATCTGGCTGCGCCCTGCGGAACGCCCGGAAATCTTGCCTTACAAAGGTGAGGATATTATTTTCAGCGACGGCACCAGTGTGCTGGGTGCGGATAATAAAGCGGCAGTGACGGTGGTGATGACATTGCTGGAAAACCTGACGGCTGAGCAGGAATACGGCGATATCGTGGTGGCGTTTGTGCCTGACGAAGAAATTGGTCTGCGCGGTGCCAAGGCGTTGGATCTCGCCCGCTTTGATGTCGATTTTGCTTACACCATCGACTGCTGCGAACTCGGCGAAGTGGTGTATGAAAACTTCAATGCGGCAGCGGCAGAAATTACCTTCACCGGCGTGACAGCGCATCCGATGTCGGCCAAAGGCGTGCTGGTGAATCCGCTGCTGATGGCGCAGGATTTCATCAGTCATTTTGACCGCGCTGAAACCCCTGAAAACACTGAAGGCCGGGAAGGTTATATCTGGTTCAACGGCATGAGCGCTTCGCAGCAAGGCGCGGAACTGAAAGCTTCTATTCGCGATTTCGACAGCGCCAGTTTTGCCGCCCGTAAGCAGAAAATTCAGGATGTGGCGAAAGAGATAGCCGCGCAGTATCCGACCGCAAAAGTCTCAGTTGAGATCAGCGATACCTACAGCAATATCAGCAGCGCCATCGGCGAAGATCGCCGGGCGATTGACCTGATCTTTGCCGGATTGAAAGAGATTGGCGTGGAGCCGAAAGTGATCCCGATGCGTGGCGGCACCGACGGCGCAGCATTATCGGCCAAAGGATTACTGACGCCGAACTACTTTACCGGCGCGCACAATTTCCACTCGAAGTTTGAGTTCCTGCCGGTGAATTCGTTTGTGAAATCCTATGAACTGACCCTTCAGTTGTGCCTGCTGGCCGCGAAAGGTTGATTTGCTTTAAACCTTCCCCTCATGTGAGGGGAAGGCGCGTACAGATGTTACTTCAGCGCACCGGAAAGGAACTGTTGCAGACGGGCGCTTTTCGGATTGCCAAAGACTTCAGCAGGATCGCCCTGTTCTTCAATCACACCCTGATGCAGGAAGATGACATGGCTGGAGACATGACGGGCAAACTCCATCTCATGCGTTACCACCACCATGGTTTTTCCCTCTTCCGCCAGCTTTTGCATGATACGCAGCACCTCGCCGACCAGTTCAGGATCCAGCGCGGAAGTCGGCTCATCAAACAGCAGCACTTCGGGTTCCATCGCCAGCGCGCGGGCAATAGACACACGCTGTTGCTGACCGCCTGACAAGTTCACCGGATATTTACCTTGTGCGCGGGCGTCGATGCCCACTTTATCGAGGTATTTCACCGCACGTTCACGCGCTTCGGCTTTGCTCAGCCCCAGCACCTGCACCGGCGCTTCCATGACGTTTTCCAGCACCGTCATGTGGCTCCACAGGTTGAAATGCTGGAACACCATCGTCAGTTTGGTACGCAGCAGCTGCAGTTGCTTCTTATCAAACACTTTCAGCTGACCGTCGGTGTCGCGCACCATGCGGATATCCTGATTATTAACGCTGATCGAGCCTTCGCTTGGTTTCTCGAGGAAGTTAATGCAGCGCAGGAAGGTACTTTTTCCGGAACCTGATGAACCGATAATACTGATCACATCACCCGCATTGGCCGACAACGAAACACCTTTCAGCACTTCGTGGTCGCCATAGCGCTTGTGGAGATCGAGAACCGCTAATTTGTTTTCTGGCATAAAGTTATTCCGCAAAAATAATTCTTATTAATGAGCTTGGGGCTTTACGTGAGCCAGCCAGCGTTTTTCCGCCTTGCGGAACAGCCCGATCAGGACAAAAGAAACACAAAGATAAATCACTGCTGCAATCCCGAAAGCATAAAACGGCTGATACGTCGCCGAGTTGATGTCGCGGGCTATTTTCAGCACGTCCGGTACCGTGGCGGTAAATGCCAGCGCGGTGGAGTGCAACATCAGAATGACTTCATTACTGTAAGCAGGCAGCGCCGTACGTAATGCCGACGGCAAAATAATGCAGGTGTACAGTTTAAAGCGTGAGAAACCGTAGGCATTGGCCGCTTCGATTTCGCCGTGCGGTACTGCGCGGATGGCACCGGCAAAAATCTCGGTGGTGTAGGCACAGGTGTTGAGCGTCAGCGCCAGAATCGTACAGTTAAGCCCGCTGCGGAAGAAGGCATTGAGGAAGTCGGTACCACGCACGATTTCCAGGCTGTACATCCCCGAATAAAACACCAGCAACTGAACATACAGCGGCGTTCCGCGGAAAATATAGGTGTACAGCCAGATCGGATAACGCAGGAATTTGTTAGAAGACACGCGCCCCACCGCCATCGGCACCGCCAGTAATCCGCCTATCACCACGGAGCTGATCAGTAACCACAGGGTGATTGCCAGACCGGTAAAACGGTAGCCATCGCTGTAGAGCAAAGACATACCGTACTGTTGTAAAATTTCGATCATAGATCAGCCCTCTTCACACCCAGCGAATAACGGCGATCAAGCCATACCAGCACGCCGTTCGACAGCGTGGTGAAAATCAGATAAACCACTCCCGCCACAATCGCAAAATAGAACGGCTGATAAGTGCCTTTCCCGGCCAGTTGCGTGGCTTTGACCACATCATTCAGACCCAGCAATGACACCAGCGCGGTGGCTTTGAGAATAACCTGCCAGTTGTTGGCAATACCCGGCAGTGCAAAGCGCATCATGGCCGGAAATAAAATTCGTCGGAAAATCTGTGAACCGCTGAACCCGAAAGCCGTCGCAGCTTCGATTTGTCCACGCGGGACCGCCATAAACGCACCACGGAACGTCTCAGTGAAATAAGCCCCGTAGATAAAGCCCAGCGTGATAATACCGGCGCTCATCGGATCGATATCAATTTGCGTCAATCCCAGTGATTCGGTGACGCTGTTAAGCGCAATCTGCAACCCGTAGAAAATCAATAACATTAATACCAGATCAGGTACGCCGCGAATAAGCGTGGTGTAGCAACCAAAAAAACCAGACACGATCCGGTTCTTTGACAGTTTCCCGCCCGCGCCGATTAACCCTATCACCAGCGCCAGAATGACTGACGAAATCGCCAGCTCCAGTGTCACTAACGTGCCCTGGATAATTACCTGGGAATACCCATACAGCATGGTTTTTTCCTGTCTTTAGTGGATCCCTGCGCAGACAAAAAGACGGCCAGCGTCAGAACCGCAGGGAGCGGCACACCGCCCCCTTTGGCACATCTCACGACGCGTATCAGCCGCCGTAAACATCAAAGTCGAAGTATTTTTTCGCCAGTTTGTCGTAAGTCCCGTCTTTACGCATGCTGTCAAATGCCTTATTCAGTGCGTCTTTCAGGTCAGTATCCGTCTTACGCAGACCCATGCCGGTGCCCACGCCGAAGAATTTATCGTCTTTAACTGACGGGCCAGCAAACGCGTAATCTTTACCTGCAGCCTGTTTCAGGAAGCCTTCGCTGCCTGCCACTTCATCCTGGAATGCCGCGTCAAGACGACCGGAAGCCAGATCCGCATAAATCAGATCCTGGTTCTGGTAAGCGACTACGTTGATGCCTTTTGGCTGCCACATCGCGTTGGCATAAGCTTCCTGAGTGGAACCCTGCAGAACACCGACATTTTTACCTTTCAGCGCATCCAGAGTAGGCAGAACTTTAGAACCTTTAGGCGCGATCAGACGGGCGTTAGCGGCGTAAAGTTTCTCTGTGAAATCAATTTCCTGCTGGCGTTTTTCAGTGATGGATAATGAGGAAATAATCGCATCAATCTTTTTCGCTTTCAGGGACGGGATCAGCGCATCAAAATCACTTTCAACGTAAGTGCATTTAATGGCTGCACGTTTGCACATCTCGTTGGCCAGGTCGATATCAAAACCAACCAGCTTGCCGCTGGAGTCTTTTGATTCAAATGGGGCGTAAGTCGGATCAGTACCGATATTAATTGCTTTAGGCACGGCAGCAAATGCACTACCTGCACTGGCTAAGACCAGAACCAGCGGGAGAACCTTGAACAACTTTTTCATACATTAGCCTCAGTGATTATTCATCTGTTGTGGTTGTGTGTGCGTGAATGAACGTCTTTTTATAGTTTGCTGAACGATGCAAATGGCTTTTTGCCAGATTTTCTCATGCACTTTTCGTGCCGTTTCTCCGCATCGCGACTTTCCGCAGCGAGAGAGTGAAAACCGGTCAAAAAAGCATCGGGATAATGAAAGTTTTCAAAGGTCTGAGGGAAGGATAGCTGAAGGGAGGTTTAACACTGCACCCCAATGAATCAAATTGTGATCATTGTTGGTGCAATGTAACTGAAGTGCGCGAAATGAGTGCGTATTGGGACGTGAAAGTTTAACGACTGCCCTGCCATCGAACAAATAAGTCTTCCGGCAGTTCGATATCAAACTGATCAATCACCCGGTTTACCGTCTGATCGATGATATCTTCCACCGAGGCCGGGCGATGATAAAACGCCGGAACCGGCGGCATAATGACAGCACCCAGTTCAGCGGCCTGGGTCATCAGCCGTAAATGGCCGAGATGCAGCGGCGTTTCACGCACACACAACACCAGACGGCGGCGCTCTTTCAACACCACGTCGGCTGCACGGGTCAGCAAACCGTCGGTGTAACTGTTTACGATGCCGGAAAGCGTTTTGATCGAGCAGGGCAAAATCACCATTCCGGCAGTTTTAAAAGAACCGGAAGAAATGCTGGCCGCGATATCGCGGGAATCATGCACCACATCGGCCAGCGCCTGAACGTCGCGTAGTGTGAGATCGGTTTCCAGTGTCATCGTCTGGCGGGCCGCATTGCTCATCACCAGATGTGTTTCGATATCAGGTACGCTCTGCAATACCTGCAAGAGCCTGACACCATAGATTGCGCCGCTGGCGCCGGAAATACCGACGATAAGTCGTTTCATGAACACTGCCTTAGAAAAATTAACCCGGACCCGGTGGTGCCAATACTGACATAAATTCAGGCATAAAAAAACGCGCCCGCCCGGTGTTCACCGGAGGGGCGCGCCTGAGAGAATGTCAGTAACGGGCCGGTCAGCCTTCGTTGTGCATCTCAAGGTTTTCAGCTTCCTGCTGGCCACGCAACGCCTGAGCGTCGTCATTGCGCAGGGCTTCGAGGTATTCCAGATAGTTCTGGTCAACGTCTTTGGTGACGTAAACACCATCGAAAACTGAACATTCGAATTTCTCGATATCCATATTGTCTTCTTTCACTGCGGCGATCAGGTCGCTCAGATCCTGGAAGATCAAGGCATCAGCACCAATTATCTGGTTGATTTCACTGACTTCACGGCCATGGGCAATCAGCTCGTTCGCGCTTGGCATATCGATACCGTACACGTTCGGGAAACGAATTTCCGGTGCCGCAGAGGCCAGATAAACACGTCGCGCTCCGGCTTCACGCGCCATCTCAACAATCTGTTGAGAGGTGGTGCCACGCACGATGGAGTCATCCACCAGCAACACGTTTTTATCACGGAATTCAGCGCGGTTAGCATTCAGTTTACGGCGTACAGATTTACGGCGTTCCTGCTGGCCCGGCATGATAAAGGTACGGCCGACATAGCGGTTTTTCACAAATCCCTGACGGTACGGTTTATCCAGGATGCGGGCGATTTCCAGCGCGATATCGCAGGAGGTTTCCGGGATCGGGATCACCACGTCAATATCCAGGTCTTCCCATTCACGGGCAATTTTCGCGCCCAGCTTTTCACCCATACGAACACGGGCGCTGTAGACGGAAATTTTATCGATGAAGGAATCCGGACGCGCGAAATACACGTATTCGAACAGGCACGGATTGTACTGCGGGTTCTCGGCACACATACGGGTGAACAACTGACCTTTTTCGGTGATATACACCGCTTCACCCGGCGCAACGTCGCGCAGGAACTCAAAGCCCAGCGTATCGAGTGCCACACTCTCAGAAGCCACCATGTACTCATTACGGCCATCTTCCAGCGTACGTTTACCGATAACCAGCGGACGGATACCGTGCGGGTCACGGAACGCCAGCATGCCATGACCGATAATCATCGCCACACACGCGTAGGCACCACGGATTTTCAGATTCACTGCAGCAACCGCAGCAAAAATGTTGTCAGCTTCCAGCGGGTAATGCTGGAAACGATCCAGTTCACTCGCCAGGATATTGAGCAGGATCTCAGAATCGGACGTGGTGTTCACATGACGGCGCTGGCCTTCGAACAGGTTGCTGCGCAATTCGTGAGCATTGGTCAGGTTGCCGTTATGGGCAAGGGTAATGCCGAACGGAGAGTTGACGTAAAAGGGTTGAGCTTCTGAAGCGCTGGAACTGCCAGCCGTTGGGTAGCGCACATGGCCGATACCCATGTTGCCCTGTAAGCGTTGCATATGGCGGGCTTCGAAAACATCCTTCACCAGGCCATTCGCTTTACGTAAACGGAAGTTATTATTCGCGTCGATGGTGGTGATGCCTGCGGCATCCTGACCACGGTGTTGTAACACCGTTAACGCGTCATAAATCGACTGGTTTACCGGCATGAAACCGGCGATACCGACAATACCGCACATGTTGTCTTTTCCTCTTCAGCGCTGCCAAAACTAAATATGTTTTGGCAAGAAACTCGACGTGCTCTGCAGGTAGTCAAAGAACCACCTGATGATATAACTGAACTGTGGGATCAACTGGGATTGTTTCCAGTCTTCACTTTGCGAAAAACCGGTAAAAGTATCGAGGAAGAACAGCATCGCGGAGACAATTAACACCCCGCGCAGTGCGCCGAAGCACACACCTAACACCCTGTCAGTGCCGGACAACCCGGTTCTTTCAACCAGTGAACCAATCACATAGTTGACAATTGCACCTACGATCAACGTCGCGATGAACAAGATGGCAATTGCGATCCCGTTTCGAACTAACTCATCTTCGAAACGTGTGAAGTAGATGGCGAGGTAAGGGTAATAATGGCTGGCAACAAAAAAGGCGCAAGCCCAGGTTACCAGCGATAAAGCCTCACGAACAAAGCCACGGATCAAACTGACTAAAGCAGAAAATCCGATAACCGCAATAATGACGTAATCAATCCAGACCATTAACTATTCCAGTGTCTAATCCAGTCACATCTGCCCCGGCATCCAGTTCGCGGCGAATTCTAACAGAAAAAGAAAACGTTTGCGTAGGGGAAATCAGCCGGTCAGACAAATTAATAATAGCGATTAAAAAAACCTCAATCGCAGCATAAACCTATAAAAATCCAACCAGAGGATCTTATAGAAAAAGGGCACAAATCGCTTGTGCCCTCCGTGGTATTTTTTATGTTTTAACGACTCCCTCCCCTGCGAAGGGGAGGGTTGGGGTGGGGTATTAATGGCAACGTTGAATCTGGCGTTGCCAGCTAAACCCCCTCCCCGCCTCCCCCTTCGCAGGGGGAGGAGCAAAGTCAGTGTGCGGAGTAAGCGCGAACCTGCCCACCCAATCCGCTCAGCTGTTGCAGTTGCGGAAGTGACGCTTCGAGTTTCTGCTTCGAGGCATCCGGGCCGACGTACAGGCGCGTGATCTGCCCCTGTACCGGTGTTGCAGGCACTGTGTAAGCACGGAAACCAGACAACCGCAGATTCGCCACAATCTCATTGGCTTTGGCGGCATTTTTCAATGCGCCAAGCTGCACCACATAAGACTGCCCTGTCGGCGCTTTTTCTGCCGGCGCAGCCTTCGGCTGTTCAACCGGTTTTGGCTGTTCAGCAACGGCCTTCGGCTGTTCAACCGGTTTTGGCTGTTCAGCAACGGCCTTCGGTTGTTCAACCGGTTTTGGCTGTTCGACCGGCTTAGGTTTCACCGTTGGCTTCGCTTCCACCATCGGTTTCGGTTCGATCACTTTGGGTTTTTGAGGAGCAGGCTGCACCGGTTTTTTCTGCTCAGGCAGTGTGGTGACCGGCGGCGCTTCTATCGTGGTATTACCCGGCGCCACATTGCCATGATTGGCGGCGTTGGTGTTATTGGCAGGACTTGTATCGTCCTGTTCACCATTCATCATCTGATCGGCACCTTCCGGCGGCTGAGCAGGCAAAGATTGCGTGACCGGTGGCACCGAGTCCTGTTCCTCAACATCACCCGGTTTTGGCACCAATGGAATAGACGCAAATTCGTCTTCGTAATGCTTTTTCTTGCCGTCGAGTAAACCAGGCAAAATGATGACACCCAGTGCCACCAGAATGACCGTCCCGACCAGACGATTTTGAAACTTACTTGCCACTGGTTTTCCCCGTGTCTATAGCATCCATTACGTGAGCTACGGTATGGAACGAGCCGCAGACAATCACAATATCCTGAGGAGCCGCCTCCTGCATAGCCTGTTTCCAGGCAGACTCCACATCATCAAACTGGCGCGCCTGCGGCAGATGGACGGTCAGTTCTTCGACACTGGCCCCGCGCGGGCCTTCCAGCGGCGCGCAATACCATTCATCCACCTGCGGCGACAGGCAAGCCAGCGTACCGGCAATATCTTTGTCTTTCAACATTCCGACGACGGCACGCACTTTGCCACCCTTTCGCGGCTGTTCCGCCAGACGTCCGGCCAGATACGCTGCCGCATGCGGATTGTGCGCGACATCCAGGATCAGCCTTGGCGATTCACTCACCGTCTGGAAACGTCCCGGCAAAGCAGCGCGCTGTAAACCGCTGCGCAACGCGGCTTCAGGGATATCCAGTGTTGAATAATGCAGTGCAGCCAGCGCGGTCGCGGCGTTAGCCAGCGGTACATTCGGCAACGGTAAACCTTCCAGCACGTTAACCTCATTACCTTCTTCCCGCGCTGCCCAGCGCCACTGTCCGGCATCCGCAGAAAAATGCCAGTTCACATCGCGGCGGTGTAAATCCGCATGTTTTTCCTGCGCAACCGCAGCAATGGATTGTGGCATATCCGGCTCACCCACCACGGCCGGTTTACCGGCGCGGAAAATACCGGCTTTTTCGCGGCCAATACTTTCGCGGTCAGATCCCAGCCAGTCGGTATGATCCAGCGCAATACTGGTGACGACAGCCACGCTGGCATCGACAATATTAGTCGCATCCAGACGACCGCCCAGCCCGACTTCAAGTATCACCACATCCAGCTTAGCCTGTTTAAACAGCTGCAACGCCGACAATGTGCCGTATTCAAAGTAGGTCAGCGAGATATCGCCACGGCCAGCCTCCAGCCCCGCAAAAGATTCGCAATGCGCAGATTCCGCTAATTCTTCCCCCTGAATACGGACACGTTCAGTGTAGCGCACCAGATGCGGGGAGCTGTAAACGCCCACACGGTAACCCGCCGCCATCAGGATGGATTCCAGCGTCGCGCAGGTGGTGCCTTTACCATTAGTTCCGGCCACGGTGAAAACCAGCGGCGCTGGCGTCAGTAAGTCGAGTTTGGCGGCAACCGCTTTGACCCGGTCAAGGCCAAGCTCAATAGCCTGAGAGTGGAGATGTTCAAGATAATAAAGCCACGTGGCCAAAGGCGACGTGGCTTGGGGAATAAGTTGATTTTGCATGAGTCCCGTTCAACCTTGTCAGGTTCACTTCGACACTACATCACCAGACTGTGACAGCAGGCAATGCCCTCTTTGTCAGATCACACCAACAGAGTAAAAGCACGGCTGTCTGTTTTGCAGAAAAACAGTGTGGGCGGCACAACACGCGGTGGCCGCCCGAATAACTGACCGGCGTTTACCCTGTTCGATCAGGCATCCTGGTTGTCAGCGGCAGAACCGTTGACAGCAACATGGACGTCAGCCACTTTCGGCTCCGGTTGCCCGGTCAGTTTCGCCAGAACGCTGCCCAGTTTGGCGCGCATTTCCGGACGACGTACGATCATATCAATCGCACCTTTTTCGATCAGGAATTCACTGCGCTGGAAGCCCGGCGGCAGTTTTTCACGAACGGTTTGCTCGATAACACGTGGACCGGCAAAACCGATCAGCGCCTTCGGCTCCGCGACGTTAATGTCACCCAGCATTGCCAGACTGGCAGAAACACCGCCCATCGTAGGGTCAGTCAGTACAGAAATGTATGGCAGGCCACGTTCCTGTAACTTCGCCAGTGCTGCACTGGTTTTCGCCATCTGCATCAGCGACATCAGCGCTTCCTGCATACGGGCGCCGCCACTGGCAGAGAAACAGACCAGCGGGCAGTTATCTTCCAGTGCCTGCTCAACGGCACGCACAAAACGTGCCCCCACGACGGACGCCATTGAACCGCCCATGAAAGCAAATTCAAACGATGCGACCACGATTGGCATGCCAAACAGCGTACCTTTCATGACGACCATGGCGTCTTTTTCGTTGGTTTCTTTTTGTGCTGCAACCAGACGATCTTTGTATTTCTTGGAATCTTTAAACTTCAGAACATCTTTAGGCTCAAGCTCACTGCCTAACTCAATCTCACTGCCCTCGTCCATGAAAGTGGACAGACGCATACGCGCGGTAAGGCGCATATGGTGGTCGCACTTAGGGCACACCATGAGATTGCGCTCAAGCTCGGCGCGGTAAAGGACCTGCCCGCAGCTGTCACATTTAGTCCAGACGCCCTCAGGAATACTTGCCTTACGGGTTTGCGAGTCAGTGCTCTTACTAAGAATTCGTTCAATCCAGCTCATCGATAACCTTTCTGTTTGAACCCGGCCGAAGCCAGTCCGCTGTTCATGCTGTAACAAGTCCCCTGAAACCTACCCAAAATCGCCTGTGTACGGGGTGATAAAAAACCTCACACACCGCGCCACAGAAGGGTTGTTCGCAGGAACAGACCATAAATTGTCGCTCATTAAACCATAACGGCCAGACACTGTGGATAAAAAACTGGTCCTACCCTCAGGTTTAATGCCTTAAATTTTAAAGCGCTTGCGTAAAAAACGTACGGAATTAATCCTGTTGACGCTTTTCTTTGGCCGCTGCGCGTTTGTGCCGCCAGATTTCAATCACACCCGGCAGGATGGAAACCACAATGATTGCCACGATCAGTAATTTCAGATTTTCCTGAACAATCGGCAGATCGCCGAAAAGGTAGCCAGCATAGGTAAATAACAGCACCCAAACCAGTGCACCAATCACGTTATACGCAGCGAAATGGCGGTAAGACATATGCCCCATACCGGCCACAAACGGTGCAAACGTGCGGACGATCGGCACGAAGCGCGCAAGAATAATCGTTTTGCCGCCATGTTTCTCGTAAAACTTATGCGTCTTGTCCAAATAACTGCGACGGAAAATCTTTGAATCAGGATTACTGAACAGACGTTCACCAAAGACCCGTCCGATAGTGTAGTTCACCGCATCGCCGAGTATCGCCGCAATCGCCATCAGGAACGCCATCAGATGAACGTTCATGTCGTTGCCCGGCAACGCCGCCAGCGCACCTGCTACGAACAATAATGAGTCACCCGGCAGGAAAGGTGTCACCACCAGACCGGTTTCGCAGAACAAAATCAGGAATAAAATGCCGTAAACCCAGATGCCATACTGCGCAACCAGCTCCGCTAAATGCACATCAATATGCAAAATAAAATCAATGACAAAGTGAATAAAACCCATTTGATTTTCCACCTCTTTCCGGTTTAACAGCCCATTTAAACAATCGCTTGATCCGTTCCTTAATCTTCGAGGAACAGGGGTCCCATATTCACCTGAGGCAGCGCAAATTTCTCAGGGTAATCCACGCAGACCAGATATAACCCTTCAGGCTTGCCCGTAGCTGCCGCAAGATTGCGATCTTTCGCTGCCAGTAGCTCCCCCATCCAGCCAACAGGCTGATTACCGGCACCGATTTCCACCAGGCTACCCACGATGTTGCGCACCATGTGATGAACAAACGCATTAGCCTTGATATCGACCACCACATAGCTGCCGTGACGGCTCACATTCACATGCATCACATAACGCCACGGCGTACGCGACTGGCACTGTGATGCACGAAAAGACGTGAAATCGTTCTCACCCAGCAACGCCTGACCGGCAAGCTGCATTTTTTCGACGTCGAGCGGCATGTGAACATGGGTCACGCCGGCATGCAAAATCGCTGAACGGTAACGGTTGTTATAAATAACGTATCGATACCGGCGGGCGGTGGCGCTGAAACGGGCATGAAAATCCTCGCCCACATTCGCACACCAGCGCACAGCGATATCTTTGGGCAAATGGGTATTCACCCCCATCGTCCACGCCGCGTCTTTGCGCAGCACCGGCGTGTCGAAATGCACCACCTGCCCCGTTGCGCTGACGCCTGCGTCTGTACGCCCGGCGCAAAACACGACGATCGGTGCATTGGCCACACGGCTCAGTGCTTTTTCCAGACACTCCTGCACGCTGGCGACGCCCTGCTGACGCTGCCAGCCAAAATAGGCACTGCCGTCATATTCAATGCCTAACGCCACACGTCCGGCAACCGGTGCGGTGCTGACGTCAGCGATCACTTCATCGGACATAATCAGTACCAGTACTCGTTAATCAGCTTCTCTGCGGTTTCCACCGCCATCAGTGCGCCGCCAAAACGGACGTTGTCAGCCACTGACCAGAATTGCAGTAACTCAGGAATGCCGTAGTCATTACGGATACAACCGATGCTCAGATTGGCATTACCGGACGCATCGCTGACCTGCGTCGGGAAATCATCTTCATCGCTCAGATTAATATCATCAATGCGTTCGAGTTCAGCGCGCGCTTCTTCCGCTGACAGCGGACGCAAACCTTCCATATGAACCACCTGCGCGTGACCGTAAAACACCGGCGACTGCACGCAACTGACAGAAATCGGCAGCCCATCGTCCTGCAACACTTTGCGAACCTGATCCACCAGACGGCGTTCCTGACGCACACTGCCCTCTTCATCACTGACCAGCGGTAACAGGTTAAACGCCAGTTGTTTGCTGAAAATGCCTTCTTCTGCCGGAATGCCGTTCAGCAGACGGGCGCTTTGCCCGGCCAGATCGTCAACCGCGGCTTTGCCCAGCGCAGAAACGGAAAGCAAAGAAGTGACATGCAGACGCGACAAACCGGCCTGTTCGGTCAGTGGTTTGATGGCGGTCAGCAGTTGGCTGGTCAGGCTGTCGGCCACGGCCACGATATTGCGGTTGCGGTAATGAGACAGTGCGTCAGGGTTCACGCCCGGCACCACCAGAGGAATATCGTGTTCAAGAGAGAACAGGCCGCTGCTGTCGATGACCAGACAGCCCTGATTTGCCGCTTCTTCGGCATACAAGGCAGAAGCCTCAGAACCCGCAACAAAGAACGCCAGTTGGACCTGCGACCAGTCGAACTCAGATGCCTGTTGTACGCGCAGACTTTTGCCGTTAAAACGCACGGTCTTACCGGCGCTGCGTTCACTTGCCAGCGGGAAGAGCTCACCAACCGGGAACTGACGATCAGCCAATAATTCCAGTAACGCATCACCGACTGCGCCCGTTGCGCCAAGCAGCGCAATATTCCAGCCATCAGACATGTTGGTATTCTCCAGAAAATAAAAGTACAAAATACAAGGGGCGATGATGATCACCGCCCTGTTTGCAAACGTGTTATCGCACCACTCGCGGCGAAAAAACTTAAGGCCGTTTTAAGCAGTGGCTAACTGGCTGTTAAAGCCCAGTTTTTTCAACACACCGGCGGTCGCCGCATCGTCGCAAATCACCCGTAAAGATGACCACTCACGACGTTCTTCATAGAACTTACGCAGCTTGTCGAATTCGCCCGGTTTTCCGGCGACACGGCGCAAAGGCCGGTCATCGCGGCGCACATCATACACTAAGTGAATAAGACGCAGCAGTTTGGCTTCGCTCAGCGCGCCACTCAGCGTCACTTCGGCAAATTCAGGCGCAGGGAGTAATGATTCCGGCGGCACCGTTTGTGGCTGACCGATAAACTGACTGAATGCTTCGAACACCTGTGTGGTGCCGCGTGCTTTCCCTTCCAGGCTGTAACCGGCGATATGTGCCGTGCCGATAGCAACTTTATCCAGCAACGCTAACGACAAATCAGGTTCCGGTTCCCAGACATCCAGCACAGCCGTCAGTTTTTTGCTGCCATTCAGTGCGTCGAGCAGCGCGGCGTTATCCACCACCTCACCACGACAGGCGTTAATGAGGATCCGGTCAGCGGGCAGACGCGCCAGTAAATCCGCATCCACCAGATGATGTGTGGCATAAGGGCCGGACATATTCAGCGGCGTATGGAACGTCAGGATATCGGCTTCAGCGACCAGCTTCTCAAGCGGCCAGAATTCACCGGCATCACCCCGATCGGCTCGCGGCGGATCGCACAATAACGTGCGTACACCCAGCGCTTCAAGGCGGGTATTCAGACGTGAACCGACGTTACCGACACCAATGATCCCGACCGTTTTATCGCGCAGATGGAAACCGTCGCGCTGAGCAAGGATCAGCAAGGATGAGAAAACATATTCCACCACGGCAATGGCATTACAGCCGGGCGCGGCCGAGAAACCAATCCCTGCGCTGGCAAGCCATGCATCATCAACGTGATCGGTGCCCGCCGTGGCGGTACCCACAAATTTCACCGGTTTTCCCGCCAGCAAACTTTCGTTCACTTTGGTCACAGACCGCACCATCAACGCATCGGCATCATTCAGGGCATCTTGCGGGATAGGACGGCCAGGTACGGCCTGCACGTTCCCCAACCGGCTAAAAAGCTCGACGGCATACGGCATATTTTCATCAACCAGGATTTTCACGTTTGTCTCCGGCAGCATGGCCTAAAGAAAGAATAGAAAATAAAGAGGGCATTGATTTTGCCACGATACCGGGCCAGATCCCAACTTTCAGGGCACAGGTTTACCTGTCGTTACGAAAACGCTGCGGCGTGGTGCCGGAAACCTGCTGGAACATGGCGATAAATGCCGAAGACGAGCTGTAGCCCAGATCAAGCGCGACTTCCTGCACCGTTTTCCCCTGCTCCAGCAATGAGACCGAATGCAGGAAACGCAACCGCTGACGCCATTGGGCAAAACTCATCCCCAGTTCCTGCTGGCAACGCCGCGACAATGTTCGTTCGGTGGTATACACCTGCTTCGCCCATTGCGCCAGCGACGTATTATCCGCCGGGTTTTTCTCCAGTGCGCTCAGAACGGGGGCCAGTAATTTATTTTCCGATGTGGGTAAATAAGTGTTCTGACGGGGTGCCAGACTGATTTGATCCAATAAAACGCGGCACATACGCAGATCCGTTTCACTCTGCGGCTCGGTCATATTCCGTGAGAAACAGTCATCAGCAATGGCGTTAAAAATGGCCGTCGGCGTCAGCAGGCAAGGCCCGGCGGGCAGATGGGTATCCAGCTCAGGCGCGATATCAATGACGCAAAAACGCGTGGTTTTACGGTTATAGCTTGAATGCTCAACCCCTGCGGGCACCCAGATAGCGAATTCACGCGGGGCCAGATAACGCTGTCCGGCCACGCGCATGGCAAGAACGCCGGATTTCACGCAGATAATCTGGCTCCACAGATGTGAATGCTCAACATACTCAGAATTTCCCTCCACAATTTCCCCGCGAAAAAGCAGGGTCACCGGCATCTTTTCCGGTAACGGCGGGTAATATCGGGGCAAAGAACTACGGGGCGCGGGCATAAATACCTTTTGTCTGTGAGCAACACGAGGATTGTCTGAATTACGCGATCAGTTGTCTGATTATCGTTATATATAACAAATAAGACAACCGTACACTGACGTGACGATTTACTCAGGAATAATATTCAATGAATGTGCTCTTTCCCCTGCTCGCCGTCCTGATCTGGTCGCTGAATGCTGTTGTCAGCAAAGCCTCGGCCAGCGCGATTGATCCTGCCGCCATTTCGTTCTACCGCTGGCTTCTGGCATTGCTGACGCTGACGCCTTTCGTTCTGCCCGGCATGCTGCGCAACCTTCAGGTGGTGAAACAATACGGGTGGAAACTGCTGATCCTCGGCCTGTTGGGCATGGTGCTGTATCAGAGTCTGGCTTACTACGCCGCACACAGCGTCAGCGCACTGTTTATGGGTATCCTGAATTCACTCATCCCGCTGCTGACCGTGCTGATTGGCCTGTTTGTGCTCAGTGTGGTCCCGACAGTAGGTGTGGCGCTGGGCAGTATTATTTCCCTCGGCGGTTTAGTCTGGCTGGTCAGTGCCGGGGATCCGGCGCAGTTGCTGCAACACGGCATCGGCACGGGCGAACTGATGATGTTTGCGGCTTCGGCCTCCTACGCGCTGTATGGCGTGCTCACCAAACGCTGGGCGATCCCGCTGCCGAACTGGCAGTCGTTGTATGTGCAGATCATTTTCGGCGTTTTATTGCTGCTGCCCAACTTCCTGCTCGCGAAGGATGTCAGCCTGACGGCACATAATATTCCGCTGGTGCTTTTCGCGGGGATCCCGGCGTCAATTATTGCGCCATTTTTGTGGATCCAGGGTGTGATCCGTTTGGGTGCCAATAAAGCGTCGATTTTCATGAATCTGTCGCCGATTTTCACTGCGGTCATCGCCGTACTGTTTCTGCACGAACAGTTGCACAGCTACCATCTGATTGGCGGAGGTATCACGCTTGCCGGGGTCATTCTGGCACAGCGTTTGCGAAAGCCGCTGTTCACCCGTAGCGCGTCCGCGAAACAAAAATAAATTCTCTCAATCGTATGCCATCCTCACTGAAGAGGGTGGCGCCTTCCCTCCACTTTCTGCTTTCGCGCCCCGCCAGACGTTTTTAGCGGCTGTTTTAGGAAACAATATCCTGAAGAATCTTTCTCAGCCTGCTATTCACTGTGTCGATTAAAACACTTTGCAGGTATGATGAGGCGCTTCCGCGCTCTGCGCCGTGCTTTTTACTTATCATTGAGTTTAAGCGACGTTTTAAATTTCCAGCGAAGGACGGTGATATGCAACCTTTGAGCGGCCCGGGCATGCCGGTTGGCGACAACAGAACACAACCCCAGGGTCAGACCGTTCCGGCTAAAGCAGGTACTGAGCTGCCATTAACGCCGGTACAGCGCACCACGCTGGAAAAACTGATCGTCAAACTGATGGCACTCACGCCAATCAAATCTGCTGAGATCTGGGCCAATTTGCGCCACGATCTTGCGTTGCCTCACGGTGCAGAAATCACCTCACAGCAATTCCCGCAGGCCGAAGCGCTGTTGCAGGGAAAACTCTCGCAGGCGCAGGACAGCCATGCCTCACGCCAGCTGATGCTGCAACTGACTGAGCTGCTGCCGCAGGGTAATAACCGGCAGGCGGTGAGCGATTTTATCCGCCAGAATTTCGGTCATACCGTACTGAGTCAGCTGACGCATCCGCAGTTGCAACAGGTGCTGGATCTGATCCAGACCCGTCAGATGAATATCCCGCAGCCCCAGCAGACGCCGGTCACCGATCGTCCGTTGCTGCCTGCCGAACACAACAGCCTGCAACAGCTTGTCACCCGCCTCAGTGCAGCCACTGGCGAAGCCCCGGTGAAAGTCTGGCAGGAACTGTTTACCCTGGTTGGCGTGAAAGTGGGCGAACCTATACCGGCGAAGCATTTTCAGGTGCTCAGCCAGTTTATGCAGGTGAAAGCGTCACTGAGCCAGCAGACCACCGCACCGACGCTGACCACATTGCTGAGCGTGCTCAAGCAACCGGCCAGCACCCATGAAATTCATCAGCTAACGGAATACGCCGAAAACCGTTTCAGTGCGACGCTTTCCACGCCGCTGACGCAGGTTCAGGTCAGTGATCTGATTGGTGTGCTGTTCAGCCAGCGGGTTGACCGTTCTCCACGCGCCGATGATACAGACGATACATTCACCACCGTGACACGGACCGATCCTCAACCGATCATGAATCCGTTTATCGCGATGTTGCCGCCGTCCATGCAGGCGATGGGCGGCAAGCCGCTGTTGTTTATCGCGTTCGTGGTGGTCGTACTGCTGTTGTGGTTGCTGTTTTAATCCTGCAATAACGCCTTATCAACAACCGCAATCTGGCGGCATTTGTTCCCGTGAATACTGTCCGCGTTCTTCACCTGGCGTAACCGGGTGCTGATCGCGGATCCAGAAATCCAGCCCGCCAATCATTTCCTTTACCCTGAATCCAAGTTTCGCCAGTTTATACGCGCCCTGCGTTGAACCGTTGCAGCCGATTCCGTCGCAATACGTCACGTACACCACGTCTTTGCTAAGTTCGCGGGTGCTTTCTGCTGTCATCAGTTTATGCGGAAAACTGACCGCGCCCGGCACATGGCCGCGTGCATAATGTTCAGCAGAACGGGTATCAATAACCACAATTGCGCTCACACCGTTTTGTAAATCCGCCGCGACATCGGCGGCATCAGTATAAAAACTCAGTTTCGACAACAAATACGCAGCACTGATTTCAGGTGACGGTGGTGCGAATCCCAAAACATAAGACTCTTGTTGCATAAACGCTTCCTCATTAAGTGATATGGCTGAAAACAGTTCCATCATCGCTGTTTTTGGTCTTATGATTAATGCCAATTTCAAGCCGATGATAAGACCCATTATGCCAGCACTGTCTCAGCCCTCTGCACTGATTACGCTTTTCGAAAACACAGCGACCAACGGTTCAGGCGCTGCGGCAGGTTTGCGTGACCGGCTGTGTGCTGCGTTGCGGCAGGCCATCAATTCCGGCGCGCTGGCTGGCGGAGAACGCTTGCCCTCTTCCCGCATTCTGGCCTGTGATCTGAAACTCTCACGGGTGACCGTGGAAGCCGCCTACGCGCAGGCAGAAGCGGAGGGTTATCTTCAGCGCCATACCGGCAAAGGCACCTTTGTCAGCCAGTCACTGCCCCGCGCTCCGTCCTCCCGAAACAGTAAAGTCATCCCACCGGGATTGGCGGGATTGTCAGCGCGCGGAGAGAAAATTGTCGCCACCGGCGGTTGTCGTGATCCGCAATCGCCCGTCGCCTTTGCAGCCGGTTCGCCTGATCTGCGCGCCTTCCCGCTGAAAATCTGGAAGCAAATTAGCGCCAGACAACTGCGGACTCAGGGCGAACGTCTGCTGGGATATGGCGACCCGCAAGGGTATTTGCCGTTGCGCGAGGTGCTGGCCAGCTATCTTCAGCAGTCACGCGGGGTCATTTGCAGCGCTGAACACATCCTGATCACCACCAGTTCTCAGCAGGCATTACAACTGCTGGCGATGCTGCTGATTGATCCGGCTGATAGGGTTTGGGTTGAGCAGCCGGGATATCCGGGCGCCCGCAACGCGTTTGCCAGTGCCGGAGCCGACATTTGCGCCATTGCGGTGGATGAGCAGGGAATGGCGCCGGAAGCTGATTCACCCGTGCCACGCCTTATGTACCTGACACCATCACACCATTACCCGACCGGTGTCAGCCTGAGTTTGTCACGCCGTTTACACCTGCTCGAATACGCGAAACGTCACAACAGCTGGATCATCGAAGATGATTATGACAGCGAACTGCATTACGACGGGCGACCGCTTCCGGCCATGCAGGGACTGGATAAACATCAGCGGGTTATTTATGTGGGGACGTTCTCGAAAGTTTTATTTCCGTCTTTGCGGCTGGCCTATGCCGTATTACCGCCTGCGCTGGTGGCGCCAATGGTGATGATGCGCACCGTGAATGACGGCCATTCTTCGCAACTGATGCAGGCCGTCACGGCGGAATTTATGCAGGCCGGGCATTTCGCTTCACATCTGCGCTTGTCACGTCAGCTTTACCATAGCCGCCGTGATCATCTGCTGGCGCAAATTAAGCAAAAGATTGAATGGCTGACACCTCAGGTGGCAGCCGGAGGGCTACAGCTCGCTGCCCGTCTGCCTGCCGGGCAGGAACCGCATTTCAGCGCCCTTGCCGCACAGGCTGGCGTTGAGACGCCACGGCTTTCACCTTTGTTTACCGCCAGCGCCGGTGTAGTGACACGACATCAGGACGGCTGGCTGCTGGGGTTTTCAGCATTAACCCCCGCTGAAATCACCGCCGCCGTGAACCGTCTGGCTTCGCTGCAGGTGCCCGTCATTTAACAAACAGCGTCAGCAATAGCCAGCCCGTGATGCCGCTGAACAGCAGGAACGGGAAAGAGTAATAGTGAAACCGCAGCCAGATCTTTTTGTCATTCGCCATGCGTAACGCGATGAGATTGGCCAATGAGCCTATCGCCAGCCCGAAACCGCCGGCATTGACGGCATAAGCCAGCAGCGGCCCGGAAGGTAAATAGTTGATCATCAGGATCGTCGCAGGCACATTGCTGATCACCTGAGAAAGCCCGATGCTCAGCAGATAATGTCCGTAATCTGGCAAGCTATGAATGTGGGTAAACGCAGGCTGCAGGGCATTCAACCCGACCAGTAAACGCACATCGATAAACATCACGATAAACACCAGGATCAGCGGCCAGTCGATACGCAGCAGAACATTCCGCGCCAGCAATAAAAAGCACAGGATCACCGCCAGCAACCCATACAACGCCAGCCCCAGATCGACACAGGCAATAAACACCACGTAAAGGACGACGCAGCTTACCAGCAGACGCTTGCGGAAAGGGTATCCCTGATTGTTCTCAATCTTTTTCAGGCTATGCGACGGAAAACAAAACCAGGTCACCAGCAATAATGCAGCCAGGGTTATCAGCGCCAGCGGTGTCATCTGCCCGATAAAATGCAGGAACGACTGACCGGATTTATTCCATAGCAGGATATTTTGCGGATTACCGATCGGCGTAAGCAGCGAACCGCCATTTACCGCCAGCGCTTCAAATATAATCAGCCGCGTCACCGGCAACGACGTCAGTTTCTTCAGCGTGATCGTCAGCGGAATCACGATGAACAGTGCGACGTCATTGGTCATAAACGTGGACAGCAGCGCCGCCGCAGTGACCAGAAACAGCGCCAGCCGCCGCTCATTGTCGATGGCGTTAATCATCTTACGGCCAACAAAATCAAAATAACCGCTGACCTCAACGCCCTTGGTCAGCATCAGCAAACCCAGCAAAGTGACGATCGTGTCCCAGTCCACAAACTGCGGGAACCGGCTGATTTTCTCCGGCTGGAACAGGGTCAGAATGACGCCAAGCAGGATTAACAGATGCAAAAATCTGTCACGTAAAAAAGGCTTCAATACAGAGCCAGATGCCGCCATCAACATGTTTTTTTCTTCTCTGATCAGAATGCGCTGACGTTACCCGAAGAATTTCGCCGCTGCCAGCGGATAACATCGATCAGCATAAAAATAAGTAAACTCGCGCCCATTACTGGCAATGAAATTGCCAGACCGAGCGTGATCACCAAAATCGGGCATTGCAGGCTGAACGGCACCGACGTCCAGGTTTGTAGCAGAGTAACAACCGGATGACTACCGTCATTGCTGACAGTTCTTCGCAGCCACCACAGGCGATATCCCCAGGCAATCATCACGCAAAGTCCGACACCAAAAATCACCAGGATGGCCTGATTCCAGACGCCGAACAGAATCCCCATATGTGCATCCACGCCCCAGCGGGTGAGTTTGGCGAGCAACGGGAAATCAGCAAAACGCACGTGATCGACAATCTGCATTGAACGGGGATCGACGGACACCGCATCCACCTGCGTCGGCCAGCGGCGATCAACTTCCGTCACCGTCCAGGCTTTCTCCGCACTATACGTTGGACGGATTTCAATCTTGTTCGCCGCAATGCCAGACTCACGCGCCGCCTGTACCACTGCATCAAAAGTCTGTGCAGAAACAGCGACGGCTTGCGGCACAGCAGGCATTTTATGCGCAGACATATCCATTCCCGGCATATCAGGCATGTCTGCCATCTGCGCATGATGTTCCGCATGTTCATCCGCAGGTGCAGCGACCGCCTGCGGATCCAGACTGGTTTTCACGGCAGGCGTCATCCAGCCCATATACGCGCGCAGCACACCGATATTGTCACCCGCCCATTGCGACCACGTCAGGCCGGTAGCGGAGAAGAACAGTAAGCCAGCCAGTAAACACAGGCCGAGCGAGCTGTGCCAGCGGCGGCTGTGCTGCTGTTTTTCCGCTTTCCCGCTGACCTTACGCAACTGGCGGGGTTGACGGCGGCCAGTGAACCAGAGCACGACGCCGCCCAATGCCGCTACCCACAACCAGGAGGCGGCAAGTTCGCTGTAAATACGCCCCGCATCACCGAGTAGTAAGCCGCGATGTAAATCATCCAGCCAGGTGCGGAACGGCAAAATGCCGCTGGTGCCGTACACCGTCATGTCCCCTTTCACCGCCAGCGTCACCGGATCGATGAAAATCGCCCGGCTTTTGGAGGCGCCCAGTTGCGGATCAGAAAACATGACCCGGGTGGTCTCACCGGCAGACGGAGCCGGTCTGACCGCATAAATCTGTCTATCCTGGCCGGTTACGTTTAGCGCCGCATCAATCTGTCGGGAAAGCGGCTGCGGTTCACCGTGTGAGGAGGTGAAGAGCGCATCAGAATAGAGATGATTTTCGAACTGAGGGGTCAGCACATACAACGTACCGGTGAGTGCCGCGACAAAAATAAACGGTCCGACGAACAGGCCAATGTAAAAATGCACGCGGCGCAGCAACGCCAGAAAGGCCACTCGTGCAGGCATTTTTTTACCCGCGCTGGCAGGCAGGTTTGCAGGTTGATTCATAAATCTGATTTCCTGAATTTCAAATAGCACGCCGTCAACAGCGATAACAATCGCAGTTAACTTGAAAAAATTGATTCAGAGGCAGTTACAGAAAAACAGGCGGTGCGCGGGGTTGGGAATCCGTGAAAAACAGAGAAGGGATAAGACGTTGTATAACAGCGCGCGGAGGGGCACGGCTGGAAAAATCCAGCGACCACAGCATCGGCATGGCCTGTAAATCGAGCATCGGTAAATGCACCAGCAGCACGCAATAACCGCAGGCAGCATCGCTCATTTCACCGGAAAGCATCGCTTTCACCGCATCCTGCGGCGCTGATTTACAGGTTTGCTTCTGACAATGTTCCATCGATGAGGCGTGATGGCCTGACATATTCATGTCAGCCATATCTGCATCCGGCATATCCATGTCCATATCGGACATCACCATGCCGGACATCATCATATGCTGCGCACCCTCAGCCACCAGCGATTTAGAAATCACCGGCGCAATAAACAACATCAGGATCGCCACTATCCCGAGCCAGGCCGGAACATGCAGATGTCGATGATGGATGTGTCTGAGTGAGAGCATTATGTCAACAAGGTGAAAATAAGAAGCGGCGAAATTGTACCTGAATTATTGATAAACATATCCAAAATCATTCGAGTTGCATCAAGGCGGCGAGAGAATGAATCCTCAGGAGCTTACAAAAGTAAGTGACTGAGGTGAATGAACGAAGCCAACGCAGAGGCAACCCGAAGGATGATGGATGTAAAAAAGCCCGCTCGGAAGCAGGCTTTTATTGACTGACTTAGCGACAGATTATTTGTCGTTTTTCAGCTTACGCATGACCAGCGTGGCATTGGTGCCACCGAAGCCGAAGCTGTTGGACATCACAGTCGTCAGCTCGCGCTGAGTGGGTTTAGTGATGATGTCCATGCCTTCGGCCTGCTCATCGAGATTCTCGATGTTGATGCTTGGCGCGATGAAGCCGTATTCAGCCATCAGCAAGGTATAGATCGCTTCCTGAACGCCTGCGGCACCCAGCGAGTGACCGGTCATGGCTTTGGTAGAAGACAGTGCCGGGGTTTTATCGCCGAACACTTCACGGATAGCGCCCAGTTCTTTCACGTCGCCGACCGGGGTAGAAGTCCCGTGCACGTTCACGTAGTCGATTGGGGTATCCACGCCGTTCATTGCCATTTTCATGCAACGCACTGCGCCTTCACCAGATGGAGCCACCATATCTGCACCGTCAGACGTTGCGCCGTAGCCAACGATTTCTGCGTAAATGTGTGCGCCACGTGCCAGAGCGTGTTCCAGCTCTTCGACAACAACCATACCGCCGCCGCCTGCGATAACGAAACCGTCACGCGCTTTGTCGTAGGTACGGGAAGCTTTGTCTGGAGTTTCGTTGTAGCTGGTGGACAGTGCGCCCATCGCGTCGAATTCGCACGCCATTTCCCAGCACAGCTCTTCACCGCCACCGGCAAACACCACGTCCTGTTTGCCCAGCTGAATCATTTCTACCGCGTTACCGATGCAGTGTGCAGAGGTGGCACAGGCAGAACTGATGGAATAGTTAACACCACGAATTTTGAATGGGGTCGCAAGGCAGGCTGACACGCCGGAAGCCATCGCTTTGGTCACCATGTAAGGGCCAACGCCGCGCAGGCCTTTGGCACGCATACCGTCGGAGCCCGCAACCTGATTGCGCGGAGAACCGCCGCCGGAACCTGCAATCAGGCCGGTACGTTCGTTGGAAACCATTTCAGGGGTCAGACCAGAGTCTTCAATCGCCTGTTGCATGGAAAGGTAAGCGTAGATCGAGGCATCACTCATGAAACGCACAATCTTACGATCGATGAGGCCTGCGGTGTCTAATTTGACATCACCCCAGACGTGACTACGCATCCCGGCATCTTTCAGCTCTTGCGAGAAGGTGATCCCAGAGCGACCTTCCTGCAGAGATGCAAGAACTTCCTGCTTGTTGTTACCGATGCTCGAGATGATACCCAGGCCAGTAATCACTGCACGTTTCATTTAATACCTCTTGTACTATTCACCATTTGGGATTTCGTCACGCACTCTAGCGTACAGTTGTACGCCGAACAAGTCCGATCAGCAATTCCTTGTGTAAATCGTGGTAAATTTGCGCGGGTGCAAACGCAGCGTTAAACTCCGGCATCGCCTTGAACTGAGAGAGTTTCACGTGAGCCATAACCCGATCACACCCGCTGAATTAAGCTGGAACGAACAGGGTACACCTGTTTCCCGACATTTTGATGACGTCTATTTTTCCAATCAGAACGGCCTGCTGGAAACGCGTCATGTTTTTCTCAATGGCAATCATTTTCCGGCGCGTTTTGCCGCTCACCCCCGCCAGTTGTGCATCATCGCCGAGACCGGTTTTGGCACCGGACTGAACTTTCTGTCGCTGTGGCAAGCCTTCGATGCGTTCCGCGACGCGCACGCCGACGCTGTGCTGCAACGCCTGCATTTCATCAGCTACGAGAAATTCCCGCTGTCTGCCCATGATCTGGCGACAGCGCACACACAATGGCCCGAACTCGCCGCGTATTCCGCGCAGCTTTGCGAACAATGGCCGATGGCCTTTTCCGGCTGTCACCGGCTGCTGCTGGCGGACGGGCGCATCACGCTTGATCTGTGGTTCGGCGATGTGACTACCCTGCTTCCGGCATGTGACACCAGTATGAATCAGCAGGTCGACGCCTGGTTTCTCGACGGATTTGCACCTTCCAAAAACCCGGACATGTGGACGGAGGCGTTATTCCGTTCTATGGCGAAAATGACCCGCCCGCAGGGTACATTCGCCACTTTCACCGTGGCCGGTTTTGTCCGCCGCGGATTGCAGGACGCAGGTTTTGACATCAGCAAGGTGCCGGGATTCGGCGAAAAGCGGCATATGTTAGCCGGTGTGCTGCCGGCAAAAATTGATGTACCTCATCCCGCACCGTGGTATGTGCGCCCGGCGGCGAAAAATGCCACTGAATTCGCCCTTCTCGGCGGCGGCGTCGCCAGCGCCGTATTGTCGCTGGCATTACTTCGCCGTGGCTTTGCGGTCACGCTGTATTGCGCCGATGAAAAACCGGCGCTCGGCGCTTCCGGTAACCGCCAGGGCGCGGTTTATCCGTTGCTCAATGGCCGCGGCGACACGCTGGAAAACTTCTTTGCCCATGCCTTCACCTTCGCCCGCCGCCAGTATGCGCAGCTTGAAAAGCGGGATGTGCCTTTCGATCACGGCTGGAGTGGCGTCACGCAACTGGGTTATGACGAAAAAAGTCAGGGCAAAATTGACGGCATTCTCACAGGCGGCTGGCCGGAAGCACTGGCGAAAGGGCTGAGTGAAGAAGATGTGGAAGCGTTGTGCGGATTGCCATGCGGCAGCGGCGGCGTGACGTACCCGCTCGGCGCGTGGCTGTGTCCGGCAGAACTGACGGCTTCGCTGATTGCGCTGGCCGAAACGCAGGGCTTGACGGTACATTATCGCCAGCGCGTGACCGCATTAAATTTTGACGCAGATTCGCAGTGGGCGCTGACCTTTGCCGATGGCCATGTTGCCCGTCATCAGGCGGTAGTCCTGGCGAACGGTGCGGACATTACAGATTTCAGCCAGACCGAAAAACTGCCGGTTTACGCGGTCAGCGGTCAGGTTTCGCATATTCCGACCACACCGGCGCTGAGCAAGCTTAAACAGGTGCTGTGTTACGACGGCTATATGACGCCGGTCAGCCCGCAGAATCAGCATCATTGTATTGGCGCAAGCTATCACCGCGCCGACAAATGCACGGATTACCTTGAGGAGGATCAGCAGGAAAACCGCCAGCGTTTACTCAACTGTTTGCCGGATCAGCAATGGCCGCATGACGTGGATGTGAGTGAAGGCGAAGCGCGAAACGGCGTACGTTGCGCGACACGAGATCATCTGCCGATGATCGGCTCGGTGTCAGATTACGACGCATTGCTGGAAAGCTATAAAAAACTGGATCTGGATATTCAGCGTCATCGCCCGGTTGCAGAAGCGCCGGTGTATGAAAATCTGTTTCTGTTTGGCGCGCTCGGCTCACGCGGTCTGAGTTCCGCGCCGCTGGGGGCGGAAATTCTGGCGGCGCAGATTGCCGGTGAACCGCTGCCGCTCGACAGTGACACGCTGGCAGCACTGAACCCGAACCGGATGTGGGTCAGAAAACTGCTGAAAGGCCGCCCGGTCGAATCGCATTAACCAGCCCCTTCTCAGGCAATAAAAAAGCGCAGCCGGTTAATCCGTCGCTGCGCTTTTTTTTACTGAAAAGAGATTACTGAGGGAGAGATGCCTGATACAGATTTTCCCACATCCCCTGCACCAGAAGCTGATCGCGCGGCGAAAGTTCACCGGCTTTGATGGCTTTGTCCAGACCATCCTGAACACGGATTTTCAGCGCTTCGGCGGTGTGTTCACCGTTCTCTTCCGCTTCCGCCACCGCGACGGTCAGGTGGCCTCGCAGATAGCCACTGGCAAATAACTCATCGTCGCTGGCGCTTTCGACCATATCGTCGATTAGCGTTAAAATTCGCGTTTCAAATTCTGCGATCATTACTCTTCCTCTCGTGTTCAGTTCTTATTCGATCGGCTGCAATGCAGGGAAATCTGCAGGCGTCAACGGGGCCGTATTGTAAAACGATTGTAACGCTTTAATAAAGCGCGCCGGTCTTTCAGGGATACCCTGCTCCAGCATACGCAGCACTTCTTCGCGTACTTTGTTCTGGAAACCCACGCGGTCCGGCTCGCAATCGCCGCTGAGATTGTCACAGCTAACGTTGAAACGGAAACCTGCCGCCGCACAGAACAACCATTCGTAAGATTGTGGTTTGACTTCCACTTTCTCGAATTCACTTTGTGTTTGCGCATCGCGGCCATCCGGGCAATACCAGTAACCGAAATCAACCCGTTTACGGCGTTCGGCCCCGGCCACGCACCAGTGGGAAATTTCATGCATGCCGCTGGCGTAATAACCGTGTGCGAACACAATACGGTTAAACGGTTCTTGTTCATCAGCAGGCAGATAGATCGGTTCGTCGTCGCCTTTCACTAAGCGAACGTTGAATTCCTCAAAGAAGCAGGAATCAAAAATGTCGATCAGTTGATGATAGTTATGTGTTGCAGTCGAATCAGACATAATTGCAGTGAAACTCGTTAAAGTAAGATCAGGGGCGACAATATACCCCTGTTTAAACGCGTGTTTTCATGACTTCAGGCAAGCATTCTGCTGCTCCGGACATTATAAATGCAGGCTTAACCACTGATGAATTTCAGCACCATGATTGTCGTAAATCAGCTTGCAGCTCATCACCACGGAAACGATAACCACCATCGGGCGGATCATCTTCTGCCCCTTACTGAGCACCATACGTGCGCCCAGTCGTGCGCCGATAAACTGTCCGGCGGCCATGACAAATCCCAGCACCCAGATCACTTTGCCGCCCAGTATAAAGAAGATCAGCCCGCCCAGGTTTGAGGTGAAATTCAGGACTTTCGCATGTGCCGTGGCTTTTGCCAGATTAAACCCGCATAACGTCACAAAAGCCAGTGCGTAGAAAGACCCTGCGCCGGGGCCGAAAAAGCCGTCGTAGAAACCCACGCAACCGCCGCCTACCAGTGCATACGGCAGTGCATTTAAGCGCCTTGCCCGGTCACTTTCGCCCAGACGCGGCGTCAGTAAAAAATACAAACCGATGCAGATGATCAGCAGCGGTAAAACCTGACGCAATATGTCGGCGCGCAGATGCTGGATAAGGATCGCGCCGATCACCGAACCGGTAAAGGTACAGGCAATGTTCAGCTTCTGATCGTTGAGATCCACCACGCCACGCCGCACAAAGTAAAGACTGGCAGAGAAAGATCCGCCGATCGATGACAGCTTATTGGTGGCAATGGCCTGCGCCGGTGACACACCTGCCGCCAGCAGCGCTGGCAGGCTGATCAGCCCGCCGCCACCTGCAATGGAATCAATGAAACCGGCAAACAGTGCAACGAAAAATAAAACAACCAAAACCCACGGGGCAACAATCAACCAGTCCATTTTTCTGTCAGCTCGCTATGCGTGGCGAAGGGTGAGTAAAACGTATTAAAGAACGTGTTTATCCAGCAGCGCCTGACACGAAGGCGGCAACGGAGGCGGCTCTTTTTTCACAGGGATTCCGCTGCCCGGCTTGGGTGGCAGGAACCAGCTTTGCAGCTCAGCGCCACAGCCATCACCCGGAGGCGGCGGTGCCTGATTTTCACATTCGAGGTTACCGACCGGACAACGCAGACGAACGTGCATGTGCGCGCGATGACCAAACCACGGACGCACCTTATGCAGCCATTCACGATCCGTTCCGGCATCCAGACAAAGCTGTTGTTTGATGGCCGGATTGACGAAGATCCGTACCACGTCTTTATCTTGCGCTGCCATTTTTATCAGCGTTTCGATCCGTGGCTGCCACTGAGCTGGCACAATGGATTTACCGTTGGCGCTGACCAGATCGATAGGCTGCGGCTTGAGCAACATCTGTTCGCTCCAGCGCTGACGCGGCAGTTGCAACCAGATGTCCACATCCAGCCCGGACTGATGACTGGCGTGACCACTGCTAAAGCGCCCGCCAGCCGGCATCGCCATATCCCCGACCAGCATGGTGCCCAGCCCTTTTTGCTGAGCCTGTGTGCCCAGACGGGTGATGAACGCCAGTAAATCCGGCTGGCCGAAATAGCGACGCTGATCGGTACGCATTACCTGATAGGCCGGAGAGTTCAGCGGCAGCGGCTGTGCGCCAACCTGACAACCATTGGCATAACTGCCAATCGCTTGCGGCGTGCCGGAAATGGGCTGGGTGATTTTCTGCCACGGCGTTACGGCTATGGCAGGTGCGCAAAGTGCAAGCGCCAGAAAACTGACGCAAACAGCACGAAACGCAGGTAGCGTGCGTAAAGGATTCATCAGATAAATTACCAGCGTGGCACTGTGGAGTGGACGTCGCCGTTCTGAGCACGCTGACGCAGTAAATGATCCATCAGCACAATCGCCATCATTGCTTCGGCAATCGGCACAGCGCGGATACCGACACACGGGTCATGGCGACCTTTGGTAATCATCTCGACCTGCTCGCCTTCGCGGTTAATCGTACGGCCGGGAACGGTAATGCTGGAAGTCGGTTTCAGCGCCAGATGCGCTACGACCGGCTGGCCGCTGCTGATCCCGCCAAGAATGCCGCCAGCGTGGTTGCTTTCGAAACCCTTCGGTGTGATTTCGTCACGATTTTCGCTGCCGCGTTTTGCGACAACCGCAAAACCGTCACCAATTTCAACGCCTTTCACCGCATTAATGCTCATCAGCGCGTGCGCCAGATCGGCATCCAGACGGTCAAACACCGGTTCACCAAGACCGACCGGCACGTGATCCGCCACGACGGTGATTTTGGCACCAATCGAATCGCCTTCCTTTTTCAGCGCACGCATCAGTTCATCCAGCGCTTCCAGCTTGCTTTCATCCGGGCAGAAGAACGGGTTGGTTTCCACCAGATCCCAGTCTTTCAGTTCGCAGGTGATATCGCCCATTTGCGACATATATCCGCGCACTTTAACGCCGAATTTTTCCAGCAGATATTTCTTGGCAACCGCACCTGCGGCCACGCGCATCGCGGTTTCACGGGCAGACGAACGACCGCCGCCACGGTAATCGCGCACGCCGTATTTTTGCTCGTAGGTGTAATCGGCATGTCCCGGACGGAACACGTCTTTGATCGCGCTGTAATCCTGCGAACGCTGATCGGTATTCTGGATAATCAGACCGATGCTGGTGCCGGTGGTCACGCCTTCAAACACGCCAGAAAGAATTTTCACTTCGTCGGCTTCGCGGCGCTGCGTGGTGTAACGCGAGGTGCCCGGACGACGACGGTCGAGATCGTGTTGCAGGTCTGCTTCGGTCAGCGAAATGCCCGGCGGCACGCCGTCAATAATACAGCCCAGTGCCACACCGTGGGATTCGCCAAAAGTAGTGACGCGGAAAAACTGCCCAATACTGTTCCCTGCCATCACGGCTCCTTAACCATTATGTTGATTGTTTTCTGAATGACCGGCACAACACCGGTCATGATTGTCATCGATGACGGGTATATCAGTCGCGGTATGCGCGGAACTCTTCGGCACAATCGACGAGCTGCTGTTTAGTCAGCATAAAGACACCGTCGCCGCCGTTTTCAAATTCCAGCCAGGTGAACGGGATCTGAGGATACTGTTCCATCAGATGCACCATGCTGTTACCCACTTCGCAAATCAGTACGCCGTTATCGGTCAGGTAATCCGGCGCGCAGGCCAGAATGCGGCGGGTCAGTTTCAGACCGTCGCTGCCGGAAGCCAGACCCAGAACCGGCTCGTGGCGGTATTCCTGCGGCAAATCTGACATGTCTTCTTCGTCCACATACGGCGGATTGGTGACAATCAGGTCGTATTGCAGCGGCGGCAATTCGCGGAACAGGTCAGAGCGGATTGGCGTGACCCAGTTCTCGATACCGTGCGTGTCGATATTGCGCTCCGCCACGGCCAGCGCGTCGGCAGAAATGTCGACGGCATCGACTTCGGTTTCAGGGAACGCGTAAGCGCAGGCAATGGCAATGCAGCCGCTGCCGGTACACATATCCAGAATGTGTTGGGGCTGTTCGCTAAGAATGCCGGAAAAACGGTTGCTGATCAGCTCACCAATTGGCGAACGGGGCACCAGTACGCGTTCATCGACATAGAATTCCATGTCACAGAACCAGGCTTTGTTAGTCAGATAGGCAACCGGAACACGCTCATTAACGCGGCGGATGACTCGTTCAACAATGCGGTGGCGCTCACTGGATGTCAGGCGCGCGGTGTGCATATCTTCAGGAATGTCCAGCGGCAAAAACACGCTTGGCAAGACCAGTTGCACTGCTTCGTCCCACGGATTATCGGTGCCGTGACCGTAATAGACATTGGCCGCGTTCAGGCGGCTGACGGTCCAGCGCAGCATATCCTGAATGGTATGCAGTTCACTGACAGCTTCGTCGACGAAAATTTTGTCCAATTTTATTCTCCAGGCAGTGCACGGGTTTTTAACAGACGTTTAACCCATTATTTGCCGCATAGTTTGCCACGAAGCCTGCCACAAATCAGCAGCTAGTCAACGCACTTGCGCGATGTCTCGAAGAATTTAACCCTGAGTTTTCTTTAAACCGCAGGGGGACGGAAGGTACACTGTCTGTATTGAACGAAAATGACGATAAAAAAATGAAGAAAAAACACCTGCTCAGCCCCGAGGAAGCGGCGTTATTCCGCGAGGCTGTTCCGGGCATCAAGCGCCTGAAAAACGATACGATTACTCACCGCCCGCTACGGAAAAAGGTATCAGAACTGTCGCCTAAAAAGCTGATTCAGGAACAGGTGGACGCGAGTTATTATTTTTCCGATGAATTCCAGCCGATGTTGCAGGAAGAAGGCCCGGTTCGCCATATCCGGCCTGACGTCAGTCATTTCGAATTGAAAAAATTGCGCCGCGGGGATTATTCGCCCGAACTGTTTCTGGATTTACATGGTTTAACACAGAAAGAAGCTAAGCAGGAACTGGGCGCGCTGATCGCCGCCTGCCGCCGCGAGCATGTGCATTGCGCCTGCGTAATGCACGGTCACGGCAAACATATTCTCAAGCAGCAAACTCCGCTGTGGCTGGCACAGCATCCTGATGTCGAAGCCTTCCATCAGGCCCCAAAAGAGTTCGGCGGCAACGCTGCTTTGCTGGTGCTGGTGGAGCTGGACGACAAAATCAGCTAACCGCGAACTCAACACCGATATCCAGAAACGAGAAAGGCACAGCAGAAGCTGTGCCTTTCTTTGTTTAGTTTTCCGTCCCGGAAAACTAAACCTTAGCCATCACCTGGCATGGGCTGAACTGCCAGTCGAAAGTCCCCTGCCCGGTTTCACCGTTCAGTTCAACACTTGCCATCGCGGAAGTGGCGAACATCGGGGGGCAAACACCCGGACACAGCTCTGCCACCAGATAACCGACCAGCGGCAGGTGAGATACCACCAGTACCGCGCTGACGCCGGTCAGCGCCAGATGCTGCAGTTCACTGGCGACCACAGCAGGATCTCCGCCCGGTGTCAGTTCTTTCAGAATATCAATCTCAACGTTTTCAGGCAGCGCCAGACACTGGCGCACTTTTTCAAGCGTCTGCTGCGCACGCAGGTACGGACTGACCAGAACGCGGTCAATTTTGACGCCACGGCCATTCAGCCAGGCAGCCATATGTACTGATTCGTCACATCCGCATTCGCTTAAGGGGCGAACTGAATCGCTTGCAGCTTCGAGAACTGCATCACCGTGACGCATGATTACAACTTGCATATTGCACCGCTTTTGTTAACAAAAATAGCGCCATACAGAAACGCCTTGCGTGCTGTATTACCCATTGCCCAGCATTTCAATCACTGTCTGATTGATGTCTCTCATTACAAGATAGCTGTCAGGCAGTACATCCACTTAACGCGCTGTGCCCACATGCTTTGCATGGTAAGCATCAGCGGTCGGGCATTTTGCCTGAAACTTCACGTAAAGAAAACGCTGTTTTTTACACCAACCCTTACCGCTTGTAAACTATTCAGGCGATTTTTTAACCACTCAGGTTGTAGATCAATCGCTTGGGATTGTTTCTGTACAAAGTCATTCCCACCATAAAAAAGATCCCGCGGGCATTTGTCTGACTGCAAGCATGAAGCATGATCCGTTCCAGATTCTCGCGAAACTCAGCAATAAGCAGTGACCACAATCACACTTTACTGACCTTATCGCCTGTCCCGCTATCTGAACAGAACCGTTCTCCCTGATGCGCCCGACGTAATAGCCCTTCGCATGGGGTGAAGCGCTCACCATACTGATGCGCCAGTCGCTCCAGTGTCTTCACCACACTGGCGATGCCCAACTGGTCCATGTAACGGAACGGTCCCCCAAGGAATGGCGGGAAGCCAATTCCGAACACGGCACCAAGATCGCCATCCCGCGCACTGCGGATCACGTTTTCATCCAGACAACGTACGGCTTCGTTGAGCATCAGCATCACACAACGGTGGGCGATCTCATCTTCTGATTGCTGCACTTTTGGCGTGACATTCAGCAGACGGTAAATCGCCGGATCGACCTGTTTCTTCGCCGTCGCCCGCCCTTTCTGCCCGTAAAGGTAGAAACCTTTACCGTTCTTACGCCCTTTTCGGTCGTCTTTCAGCACTGCATCAAAACCGGAGGGTGCGGCAAAACGCTCACCAAAAGCATCCACCAGAATCGGACCAATTTTTGTGCCGACATCAATGCCCACTTCATCCAGCAACTGGATGGGCCCGACCGGGAAACCAAAATTCACCAGCGCTTTGTCGATGTGATCGACCGGTTCACCAGCCAGTAAGCAACGCGCCGCTTCATTGATGTAAGGCGCAAGAATGCGGTTTACGTAGAATCCGGCACTGTCGCCCACCACAATCGCCGTTTTCCCCTGTTTCCTGGCCAGCGAGACCGTTGTCGAAATCGTCTGCGCACTGGTGCCCGCATGCGGGATCACTTCCACCAGCGGCATTTTATCCACCGGGCTGAAATAGTGCAGTCCGATCACCTGTTCCGGCCTGTCAGCCTGCTCTGCAATCTTATGAATGGGCAGAGAAGAAGTGTTTGAGGCAAAAATCGTATGGGGGGCAGCATTTTGCTCGATTTCTGCCACCATGGCTTGCTTGAGCGATAAATCCTCAAACACCGCTTCCACCACGATATCAATCTGCGCAAAACCGCTGTAATCCGTGGTGCCGGAAATCAGCATCATCTGCCGTTGCTGTTCGTTGCGGGTCAGCCTGCGGCCTCGCACCTTTTTCTCCAGCAAATCCCAGCTGTATTTCAGGGCATGACGGATGCCTTCGTGATTAATGTCTTTAATACGCACCGGCAGACCGGCTTTGGTGGCAGTCACATTCGCGATACCGCCGCCCATCAGGCCACCACCGAGAATACCTGCACGGCGAACCGGCAAGGGTTCGGCATCGCCGCCCTTTTCTTTTTTCAGCGCGGTGGAGGCGAAAAACAGGCCGCGCAATGCCGCAGATTCCGGCGTCATCACCAGCTCCCCAAAGGCTTTAGCTTCCGCCTGATAGCCGCTACCACTGCCCTGATCCAGCCCGGTTTTCACCACATTTATGATTTTTTCGGTGGCAGGATAATTGCCGTGCGTTTTTGCCCGCGTCTGTTTGCGCACAAAATGGAACAGCAAACTTTTGCCCAACGGGCCACCGGCCAGACGCGCCTGCCACGGCAATGGCGGACGTGATTTACGTCCTTTTGCCACACGTTCCAGCGCCGTTTGCAGCAAAATAGAATACGGTACTGCGTCATCCACCAGCCCCATTCTCAGCGCCTGCTTCGCGCGAACACTGCGACCGGTTAACATCAACTCCAGCGCTTTAGGCGCGCCGATAAGCCGCGGAAGCCGCTGCGTACCCCCGGAACCCGGCAGTAAACCCAGTTGTACTTCCGGCAGGCCGAGTTGCGTTTTTTCATCCAGCGAACACACGCGGGCATGGCACGCCAGCGCCAGTTCCAGACCACCGCCGAGACAGCTACCATGAATGGCCGCCACCACCGGCACGGAAAAGGACGCAATCTGCGACATCACCGTCTGGCCCTTTTGCGCCAGTTCACTGGCTTCGGCAGCGGTCCGGCAACCGGAAATCATCGTGATATCCGCACCGGCAATGAACGAGTCCGGTTTGCCGGAAATCAGCACCAGACCTTTCAGATTGGGATACTGCTGTGCTTTTTGCAAAATGGCACAGATTTGCTGAGCAAATTCAGCCCTTAAGGTATTCACTTTTTCACCGGGAACATCGAGGGTGATAATCCCCACGTGTTCAGCAGTAAACATCAGCGAAAAAGCAGAAGCCGGTTCGGCAGCTTCCGTATCTGCCGGATTCAGATTTTCCATATTATCTCTCATTGCGCGGCCTCCAGAATCATTGCCGCACCCAGGCCGCCCGCTGCGCAAGCCGTCGTCAGCCCGTAACGGCCTCCCCGACGGCGTAATTCGTGCAGCGTTTGCGTAATCATGCGTGCGCCGGTGGCCGCAAAAGGATGTCCGTAGGCCAGTGAACCGCCCAGAACATTGAATTTATCCCAGTCTATTTCGCCAACTGCCTGACTGCGGCCGAGTTTTTCGCGGGCGAATTCATCACTGGCTAACATTTTGATATTCGCCAGCGTCTGCGCGGCAAACGCTTCGTGCATATCGATAAGATCCAAATCACCCAGCGTCAGCCCTGCGCGGTCCAGCGCCAGCGGCGTGGCATAAGCAGGCCCGAGAAGCATATCTTCCCAGACGTCGATGGCAGCAAATGCGAAACTTTTCAGGTAGCCGAGAGGTTCAAGACCCAGTTCACGCGCGCGGGATTCGCTCATCATTAATATCGCCGCCGCACCGTCAGTCAGCGGCGTGCTGGTGGCAGCGGTAACAGTGCCGTGTTTGCGGTCAAACGCCGGACGTAATTTGGCGTACTGGCTGATTTCAGAATTCAGGCGGATGTTGTTGTCTTTTTGCAGCACTTCGCGGTAAGGCGGAATCTGCGCTGCCATCACCTGCGAGCTTAAATAACCCTGCTCCCACGCCTGTGCAGCCAGCGTATGAGAACGGTGCGCCAGCTCATCCTGCTGCGCACGGCTGATATTGTGGCTTTTCGCCATCTGCTCAGCGGTATCCCCCATGCGCAGACCGGTAGAATATTCGGCTACTGCCGGCGGCACCGGCAATAAATCACGCAGTTTCAGTTTGCTGAAAATGGAAAGGCGCTGCGACAGAGTGCGCGCTTTATTAACATCCACCAGGGCGCGGGCGAGACGTTTGCTGACGCCAATCGGCAGTACTGAAGAAGAATCCGCTCCGCCTGCGATCCCGACCTGCACCATGCCGCTCATAATGCTTTCGGCCACGTTGGCGACCGCCTGAAAACTGGTGGCGCAGGCACGTGAAACGCTGTACGCATCGGTCGACACATTCATGCCGGTGCCGAGCACAATTTCGCGGGCGATATTCGGCGCTTCCGGCATCTGGACTACCTGGCCGAAAACCAGCTGGTCGATGTGCTTCGGGTCTATCCCACTTTTTGCCAGCAGCTCACTGACCACAATTTTGCCGAGATCGACAGCAGGAATGCCGTGATAAGCGGTGGCCTGTTTGGCAAACGGCGTGCGCAAGCCGTCGACAATCGCAATGCGATCGCCCTCACGCGTCACCAGTGGAATAACGTTATTCATACGAGCTCCTGAGAAAAATAGGGTCCTAAGAGGTCAGACCTGATAACTCAGTTTTAACTATGTATTTACATTTGGCAAAGTGAAAGGCAATGAAGTGCGAGCAACAGCAAATTTTTCTGAAATAAGAATGAGAAGAAAGGCGGCAGGCAGAAATAGCAGACAAAAAAATACCGCTTATTTAAGCGGTATTACAACTTCCCCTAAATAATTTGAGTCGCAGGAAGGCGGCAATCGAAGTAATCCCGATGAGCTGACATAAGTCAGTGATTCGGGTTACTGAGTGCAGCCAACGCATCTGCGGCTCAAAGTATGACGGGGATTAACGCAGCCCGAGCTGGAAGATCATCGTTTCAGCCTGACAGCTGAAAGTAAAATCGATATTCAGTTCAACACCGCCTGCTACTTTTTCGATACGGCTGGTGATTTCGCACGGCTCAGATTCTACGCCGCGGGCACGTTCGGTCAGGGCTTGCAGGGTTTCTTTCGCCTGGGCTTCGGTTTCGAAAACGCGGCTGTAAGAAGCAGTGCAATCAGTGTTGTCCATGATGGTACCCACATCTACACAACAGCAGGCTGCGGTTTCTTCCGCACCACATTTGTTGATGGAATGCAGAGGTTGAGTGGATTTAGAGGACATGGTTACGTCAGACATAATTTCTCCCCGGCACCAACGGCAACATCCACCGTCTGGCCTGTTTGCGAATAAAGTTTTATTTCCAGCCTGTATTTTACGCCACCTCTCTGACAACACACTAGCACTTACTTATTATGTGCCTTTCAGGTGATCCAGATCACGTATATGTAAGTAATCGATGATTACAGCGTTATTGTTCTCACTTTAACGTTTCTTAATTGAACTTTTATTGTTTGTTTTTTGTTAAGCAGATCCAATTTCTTGCATCAAATAAGAAATATCAACGAAACATTATTGCAACTTCACCACAGGTCAGACCTATACTTCGCTCACTGGTCTGATTTGTCAGACTGATAACGGACCCTACAATCCCGCGCTCATTGTTACTCTATGTAACATTGTTTGATAAAAAACATAAAATTGAGGTTTTGGTCATGAACCAGAAAAACCTGTTTAAAAGATCAGCTCTGGCAGCTGCAGTGGCAATTGTTTCCTCCAACGTATATGCAGCAGGTTTTCAGTTAAATGAATATACCGCTGCGGGTTTAGGTCGCTCTTTCTCGGGTGAAGGTGCCATCGCTGACACCGCGGCATCCGGGAGCCGTAACCCGGCAACCATGACCATGTTTGATCGTCCTTCCTTCTCCGCGGGCGCGATTTATATCGACCCGGATGTCAAAGTGACGGGCAACTCGCCGGTTACAGGTCAGAGCACTGATGCGGATAACATTGCACCAAATCAGTGGGTACCGAACCTGCACTTTATTATGCCGCTCAATGATCAATGGGCCGTCGGTGCATCAGCTACGTCAAACTACGGTCTGGCGACAGAATTCAGCGATAATTATCCGGCAGGCCCGATCGGCGGCGAAACTGACCTCACTACCGTCAACACTAACTTAAGCGTTGCTTACCGTTTGAACCAGCATTTCAGCTTCGGCCTGGGCTTTGATGCCGTTTACGCGAAAGCTAAATTCCGTCGTACCGCCGGTGAACTGGTGCCAATTCAAACCGGTGGCCGGCTGCCTGCGGATACGGAAGCCGCCAAGCTGAAAGGCAATGAGTGGGGCTACGGCTGGAACGCCGGTATTCTGTATGAAGTGGATGATAATAACCGCTACGGCTTCACCTACCGTTCTGAAGTCAAAATTGACTTCGATGGCGAATACCGCAACGGCATTCCAAAAGCCTTAGGCGGGACTGGCGGTCAAACTGTTCCGGGTTCCCTGACCCTGAACCTGCCAGAAATGTGGGAAGTGTCCGGTTATAACCGTGTGGCACCAAAATGGGCGATTCACTACAGCCTGGCTTACACCAGCTGGAGCCAGTTCCAGGAGCTGAAAGCCACCGGTTCTAACGGCCAGACGCTGTTCCAGAAAGATGAAGGCTTTCATGATGCTTACCGCATCGCGTTGGGTACCACCTACTACTATGACGATAACTGGACGTTCCGTACCGGTATCGCCTTTGATGACAGCCCGGTTCCGGCAGATAACCGCACCATTTCTATCCCGGATCAGGATCGCTTCTGGATTTCAGCCGGTACCACTTACGCCTTCAATAAAGACGCATCTGTGGACGTCGGTGTCTCCTATATGCATGGCCAGACGGTGAACATCAGTGAGAAAGTCGCTGATGGTGTACCGAATTACGAATACCAGGCCAAAGGGACCGCCATGCTGTACGGCGCGAACTTTAACTACAGCTTCTGATGAACTGAGTGATACGCCTGATATAAAAAAAGCGCCAGAAGGCGCTTTTTTTGTGTGTCCGGAACGGTTATTCCGAGTCGATATCTTTCAGGTCGCCCTGAATCAGTGCGGCGTTCGGGTTTTCCTGCGGCATCAGCTGACCGCCTCTTGCCAGAAAATCATGACGCTGGAAGTAAGCCTCACGTATAAACAGATACGGATCAGAAGAGTTACGGATCAGGCCATCAGAATCGAGCAGTTCTGCACGGGTTTCCACCCCTTCCAGTACCCATTTACCGGCTGACATCCAGAATGTCAGATAGCTGAGCATCGGATACAAATCATCAACCAGATCACCACCTTCATCACGAATTGTCGCGCTGCCGTAACCTGGCAGAACCACATACGGGCCGTAACCCACGCCGTAATGGCCAAGCGTGCTGCCAAAGCCCTGCGCCTCTTCACGCGCCAGTTTCGGGTTCGCCATCCCGGCGACGTCGATCAGTCCCCCCATCCCTAAAATGGTGTTCAGGAAGAAGCGGTTAAAGTGGATCGCTGCACGGTACGGATCGCCTTTCAGCAAGGAGTTAACCATGCTGGCCGGTTCATCCAGGTTGCTCAGGAAGTTGCTGGTGCCGTTACGCGCCGGTTGCGGCACGTAATCACGCCACGCCACCGCGACAGGGCGCACAAGATACGGATCCATATAGTTATAGTTGAAGTCGAACATCACCCGGTTGAAACCTTCGAGCGGATCAGAACGTCCCTGCTGTTCGCTGTCCGATGATCCGGATGTGCCGGCACAACCGACCAGTAAAACTGTCGCAAACGCCAGCCCAGTCAGGCGTAAGTTCATGGATATCTCCCTGTTTTTGATCGTCGGTTCCTGATTAAGGAACCTGCTGATTAATCTCAATGCTGACCTGACCGTTGCCGGAAAAATCAGTCAGCGGACTGTCGCCGTACCAGTCACCTGAAGCTGGCGTTGCCAGACCATTTTGTGAAATACGAACGCGTACTTTTAATTGATGCAGCGAAGAAAGCAAGCGTTCCGGCATCATTGCGTTGCTGTCATCGACGGTGATCGCCAGCGGGAAGCGACTCAGCGGCAGCTTTTTCACCGCAACCGGCACCGGACTGCTGCCATCAGTCACCGAAATAAAGACCGTGCCATTCTGCGGAAGTTTCACCTGAGCCTCAGCAGAAAGCGTGACATTGACCGACAGTTTAACCTGATCCAGCCCCGCTTTTTGTTTTGCCTGCGCAATGCTGGCGTTGACCATTTCCAGGCGTTTGTCACCGGCTGGCAGGATTTTCTGCATAACTTCCCACGCGCCAATGGCTTGCGGGTAGTGTCCCTGTTCATATTCATTATAGGCCAGCAGACTTAATACACGCAGATCACCCTGAGATTTTTCCAGCATACTGCGCAAAAGGTTGCCGCCGGTAAGGTTATCCTGCGGATCGGACGAACGGGTTAACACTTCGGCATAACCGAGTTTGACTGACATATCATCCGGCGCGAGCTGATAAGCGTGGGCATAAGCCTGCGTGGCGGTGGCGGCATTATTGAGCGCCATCCCTACACGGCCAAGCATCACCCAGTCCTGGATATTATGCGGATTTGCCTGCAAATCGGTACGCAATCCGAGCCCTAAATCCTGTACGTCGGTGGCGGTCAGCGGCGCGCCGTGATCATCAGCAATGCGATGGCGTAAATCGGGCATACGCTGCATGACCTGATTCCACGCACTCACCTGCCCCAGACCACCGGCGTAGAGATACAAACCCAGCGTGATGATCACCAGCAAAATAGCACCGGGCACCAGCGTCCAGCGACCAATCGGCTGAATAGCGGCGGGCACCTGACCCGCCGGAATATCGGTCAGTAAGTTTTCCTGCAATTCCTGAATATGCGCCGGACGTTCGTCCACCACGCCCTGCGCTTCGTCTTCTTCCAGCTCAGTCAAACGGTGATGATAAAACGCTTTATTCAGCGCATCGCGGGAAGTGTGTTCCGCGCGGTCGCCACGGATAACCGGCACGATAAACAGCGCCAGTGCGATAACCAGCATCACCAAAATGCACAGCCAAAAAATGCTCATGATCCTTTCCTGTCGCTGTCTTTAAGTAACTGCGCCAGGCGCTGTCTCTCTTGTTCTGACATTGATGTGGCCGTGTTTTCAGTGCGCGCAGCACCCCGGCGGGAACGCATAAAAATCATGCCTGCGCCGATAACAATGACCAGCACCGGCCCGAGCCACAAAATAAAGGTAGAGGGCGTGACCGGCGGTTCGTAAGTCACGAAATTGCCATAACGCGCCACCATATACGCGACGATTTGCTGTCTGTCCTGCCCTTCATTAAGCAACTGAAACACCTTGGTACGCATATCGGCGGCGATAATCGAATCCGACGCGGCAATATTGGTGTTCTGACATTTCGGGCAACGCAACTGCGCCGTGATGTCCCGGTAAGCCTGTTCCTGTTCCGGCGATTTGAACTGATACGTGTCGATGGAGGCGAACGCGCTGACACTCAGCAGCATGCCCAGCAACAACGCAGGCAGCGATGAAATCAGTCTCATACATTGCCTCCGTATTTTTTGTACAGCGGCAGAACTTCGGTCTGCCAGACTTTTTCATTTAAGTCACCGGCATGGCGATAGCGGATAATGCCCTGTCCGTCGATCAGGAAGGTTTCCGGCGCGCCATAAACCCCCAGATCTAACCCCAGCATGCCGTCGCCGTCGTAAAGACTCAGCATGTAAGGATTACCCAGCGTGTTCAGCCAGTTGACCGCTTTCTGCCGGTCGTCTTTGTAGTTCAGGCCGACCACACGGACACCTTTCGCCGCCAGCGTATTGAGATAATCATGTTCGGCGCGGCAGGTCGGACACCACGTCGCCCAGACGTTGAGCAGCATCGGTTTGCCATCGCGCAGCACCGACTGATCGTAGGTTTTGCCCGCCTGCGCCAGCGATTCCAGTTTGAACACCGGCACCGGTTTGCCAATCAGGGCTGATTCCAGCAGCGTCGGATCATCGCCGTTGGCATTGCGGGTCAGTTGCACCAGAAAAGCCGCGGCCAGCGCCAGGAACAAAATCAGCGGAATAAAGAGAAGTTTACGGTTCATGCTTCTTCAGCCTCCGTCAGACCTTGCTTCTTAAGCTTTTTGCTCATGCGATAACGCGGGTCGAGAATACACAGCACGCCACCGGCCGCCATAAACAGGCCACCGAGCCAGATCCAGCGGACAAAGGGTTTGTAGTACAAACGCACCGCCCACGAGCCATCGTCCATCTCTTCGCCGAGCGCCGCATACAGGTCACGCGCCAGATTGCCGTCGATGGCCGCTTCGGTCATCATGCTGCGCGCCACGCTGTAGAAGCGTTTTTCGGCGTGCAGCGTGGTGACTTGCTTGCCGTTCTGCGTCACATCAATATTCGCCTCACCGCCGGTATAGTTCGGGCCGGTAATGTCACGAACATCGCGGAAAATAAAGTGATAATCATGAATATCCACGGTATCGCCGGACTTCATGCGCACATCACGTTCAACGCTATAATTCTGGCTAAACGCGATGCCGATCACCGTCACCGCCACGCCGAGATGGCCGAGCACCATGCCCCAGTGACTGCGTGAAAGTTTGGTCAGACCGCGCCAGAATGAATGACGATGGGTGGCGCGTTCGTGTAATTCCATCAACGTCAGCACAATCACCCACACCGACATCAGCATTCCCACCACGGTCATACCGACGATTTTATCCTGCAACAACCACGGCAGAAGAATCGACAAGACCAGCGTGACGACCAGCGCAACACCCAGACGACGCCACAGTTTGCTGGGCTCATCACGACGCCAGCGCACCAGTGGTCCGATGCCTAACAACAGCGCCAGCGGCGCCATCAGCCAGGTAAACATCGTATTAAAGAAAGGTTCACCGATAGAAATACTGCCCAGCCCGAGCTGTTTGTGGATAAGCGGCAGCAGCGTACCAAGCAGCACCACCAGCATCGCCGCCACCAGCAATACGTTATTGCCCAGCAAATAACTTTCGCGGGAGTGCGGTTCATGACGGCTTGGTGCGCGCACCGAGTTACCTTTAAAGGCGTACAGCAGCAGCGAACCGCCGATCACAATGACCAGATACGCGAGAATAAACATGCCGCGTGCCGGATCTGAGGCAAACGAGTGAACCGAAACCAGCACGCCGGAGCGCACCAGGAAAGTCCCGAGCAGACACAGCGAGAACGCAGTGATGGCCAGCAGCACCGTCCAGGCTTTGAACGTCCCGCGTTTTTCGGTGACGGCGAGCGAGTGGATCAGCGCCGTACCCGCCAGCCACGGCATAAAGGAAGCATTTTCAACCGGATCCCAGAACCACCAGCCGCCCCAGCCTAATTCGTAATACGCCCACGCCGATCCAAGCACGATACCGATGGTCAGGAACACCCATGCGGCTTGTGTCCACGGACGCGACCAGCGCGCCCACGCGGTATCCAGACGCCCTGCCATCAGCGAAGCAATCGCGAAAGCAAAGGCCACAGAGAAACCGACATACCCCATGTACAGCAATGGCGGATGGAATATCAGGCCGATGTCCTGTAACACCGGATTCAGGTCGCTGCCGTCCACCGGGAAATTAGGCAACGAGCGGATGAACGGGTTGGATGTCAGCAGAATAAACAGCAGGAAACCGCCGGTGATCATGCCCATCACCGCCAGCACGCGCGACACCGCATCCTGCGGCATACGGCGGCTAAACAGCGCCACGGCAAGCGTCCAGCAACTGAGTAATAACACCCACAGCAGCAGCGAACCTTCGTGCGCTCCCCACGTCGCCGCCACGCGGTAATACACCGGCAGGTGGGTGTTGGAATTATTAGCAACATAGGCGACGGTGAAATCATTCACCACAAACGCATGCACCAGAATAATGAACGCCAGCGCGATGCAGGCAAACATGCCGTAAGACAACGGGCGCGCCATCGCCATCATCCGGCCATCCTGACGTGCGGCGCCCCACTGCGGATAAATACTCAGCAATACCGCCAGCCCTAATGCCAGACAGAGTGCAAATGTTCCCAGTTCCGGCATCATGAGCGGTCGTTTCCTTTATCGTTACCCACGTAGGCCGAAGCCGGTCCTTTGTGGTTTTCTTTCATGGCGTCGGCAACTTCCGGCGGCACATATTTTTCGTCGTGTTTTGCCAGAACCTGAATGGCATTCACCACATTCCCCGGTTCCATCACACCCTGCGCCACCACGCCCTGCCCTTCACGGAACAGGTCGGGAAGGATGCCGTTGTAGGTCACGGCAATCGCGCCACGCGCATCATAAATTTTAAAGCTCACCTGCAAACTTTTCGGGTCACGTTTCACGGAGCCGGGCATCACCATGCCGCCGATACGCAGGCGCTGGCCCACCGTCGGCATTTCGTGGTCCTCGCCTTTGCCCTGCAGGATTTCACCGGGTGTATAAAACAAATCAATGTTGGAGCGCAGCGCGTACATCACCAGTGAAATGCTCAGACCAAGACCGATCAGCACCACCAGCGCCAGCGACAGCCGCTTTTTACGACGTGGATTCACAATAACTTCTCCGGGGAAGTGTCCGGTTCCAGCGGTGACGTCTGTGCGCCTGGCTGTTTTTTAGACTGAGACTGACTGATGCGTTTTTCGCGTGCCTGACGACGACGGACGTCGCCGAGGATTTGCCGGTGCTGAATCAGGGTATGCGCCACCAGCACAACCAGCGAGAGCAGCGTGGCAGCGACCGACAGCCAGACATAAAAGGCGTAGCCGCCCATCGCAAAGAAATCATGCCAGCTTGAGAATGCAGGACTCATCCGCGACGCTCCTTATTCACAAGACCGGCCACCCACGGACGCAGACGTTCCTGCACCAAAATCAGGTTTCGTAACCGCATCAGCGTCAGGGTAATAAAGAAGAACAGGTAACCGAAAATCGCCCAGCGCAGCGGATAACGCATGCTCGGGTCGATGGTCTGCTGCATATTGGTGGAACCCTGATGCAGCGTATTCCACCACTGTACGGAGTAATGGATGATAGGAATGTTCACCACGCCGACCAGTACCAGAATACCGGCGGCACGCCCGGCCAGACGGCGGTCATCAAAGGCGTTATACAGCGCTATCACACCGAGATACAGAAACAGTAACACCAGTTCGGAGGTCAGACGCGCATCCCACACCCACCAGGTGCCCCACATCGGTTTGCCCCATGCCGAGCCGGTGACCAGCGCGATAAAGGTGAAAACAGCGCCAACCGGTGCCATTGCCGCTACCGCCAGATCGGACATTTTCATCTGCCACACCAGGCCGATAAATGCCGCAATCGCCATCCCGCTGTAAACCCCCATCGACCAGATGGCCGCCGGGACATGAATATACATAATCCGGTAACTGTTACCTTGCTGGTAATCCGGCGGCGCATAGCCAAAACCCCATACCCAGCCAATCAGCAGGCAGGCAAGCCCCACAATCCCGAGCCAGGGAATGAACCGGCCACAGACGTGGTAAAGCCGTTCAGGCCTGGCGAGTTGATGTAACCATTTCCACATTGTTATCGTTGCTCACTCTAAAATGTCACTGTGTGATATGCCGTGAAACCTCGGTGGGTTCTTGCGCGGTCAGTGTTAAATCACCCGCACTTATTATTGGCAGCTCTATTGTTCACTATAGAGAAGTGTGATGTTAGTCAAAGGTTGCGTTTTTTCTTCTCTATTGTAACGACACGTAAAATAATTCTGTGCTATCGCCTTTTACCGGCAAAAAGTGTCAGTGGATACTCACTCTCAAAGCGGCGGCGGTGGCAAAAGGCGCTAACGTTGCACTGCCTGCCAGCATCGCGCCAAGAATGGCGAGATAACCGCCGATCGGCATCGACATCGAGGCGGCATCAATCGCGCCGGTGGCAAAAATCAGCACCGGAATATACAGCGGCAATACCAGCAGACTGAGCAGAACGCCACCTTTGCGCAGCCCGACGGTCAGCGCCACACCAATCGCACCGATAAAACTCAGCGTCGGCGTGCCCAGTAAAATCGTCAGTGCGACGGCTTTCCAGGTCTCAAAATCCAGTGAAAGCAGCAGCGCAATCAGCGGTGAAAGGATCAGTAACGGCAACCCCGTCACCACCCAGTGAGCACATACTTTCCCCAGAACCGTGAGTGCCAGCGGCGAAGGCAATAACAGAAGCTGCTCGAGCGTGCCATCGAGATAGTCATCACGGAACAATCTTTCCAGCGCCAGCAGGGAAGATAACAGCGCGGCGACCCAGACAATGCCGGGCGCAATGCGCGCCAGTAGTTCAGGCTCAGGGCCGATCCCTAACGGGAACAGCGTAATCACAATCAGGAAAAACCACAGCGGATTGATAATTTCAGCGCTTTTGCGAAAGGCAATTTTCAGCTCGCGGCGCAGGACTTTCGTAAACATTCCTTTTATATCCCCTTCGCGTCACACCGGCTCTGCGCTGGTCAGACGAAGTTTTCGCACGTCGCGGTTAACACCCTGCAAATCCTGATGCGTTGTCAGCAACACCATTCCACCCTGCTGCGCATGCTGTTCAAACAGCGCAATCAGTGTGGCAACGCCTTGTTTATCAATGGCGGTCAGCGGTTCATCGAGGATCCATAGCGGCGCATCGCTCAGCCACAGACGCGCCAGTGCGACGCGGCGTTGCTGCCCGGCGGACATCTGCCCCACCGTCACATCTTCATAACCCAGCAATCCGACGTTTTCCAGCGCCTGATAAATCGCTTCCGCGCTGGCATTACCTCTGACCGTCTGGCCATTCACAGACAGATAAAAGGCAAGGTTTTCAAACGCAGTAAGCACTGACTTTACGCCGGGCTGATGGCCGAGGTACAGAAGCTGCTGATGGAAAATATCGCGCTGACGGCGGGTACTCACGCCCTGCCAGCGGACTTCACCGGCGTCCGGAGAGGACAGCCCGGCAAGAATACGCAGTAAACTGGTTTTACCGGCACCGTTACGGCCTTCGATCTGCACCATTTCGCCCGGTTCGATAGTGAAACTTAAGCCGCTAAACAGGGTTCGTTCATCACGAACACAGCTCAGATCAAGGGCTTCAAACATGGTGATGTCTCTTATTTTTCACAAGTGTGCATCATATCACAGGCGTCAGGCGCGACGCAGCTCAGGGAGGCACAGTTTACCCGGCTGAAAAGCCTGAAATCCGGCAAACATCTTCTGAAATGTTCCATCAGGTTCATGGGTTAACGGTTTGTAACTTTTTTGTATACCTGCTCATAATTCACCTGCCTCGCCTATGCTTACTCATGAACATATCTGCAATCACTTTGCTTTACTTTTGGGGAACAACGATGGCCGGAGAAAAACAGCATCACAATGACAAGGATGTTGACAGTGACGAACATACACAGGGAAAGGAAATCGAGACCGGTGAAGAGAACTTGCCGTCGAAAGCAGCCGCCGTTCACGAAGTTATCCGCATGGAAGGTGAAAAAGAGCTTGAGCGCGACGGACAGGCGTTGCTGTGGTCGGCAATTGCCGCCGGATTGTCGATCAGCGCCTCGCTGATGGCAAAAGGCATTCTTCACGCCCGCCTGCCCGATACACCGGAACGTTTCTTCATTGAAAATATCGGTTATACCGTCGGGTTCATTATTGTGATCATGGCGCGCCAGCAGTTATTTACCGAAAACACCGTTACTGCCGTGTTACCCATCATGCAAAAACCGACCGGCAGAAACATTCTGTTGTTGCTGCGTTTATGGGGCATCGTGCTGGCGGGTAACGTCATCGGCGGCGGACTGGCGGCGCTGGTGTTTCATCTGGTGCCCTTTTTCGATACCGCAACCGACGAGGCGTTTCGCACCATCAGCATGGATATCATGAAAAAAGACCCCGAAGGTATGTTTGTCGGCGGTATGGTTTCCGGCTGGCTGATTGCCACCATGGTCTGGATGATCCCTTCTGCCGGGACCGCCAAACTGTGGGTGATCATGCTGATGACGTATATGGTGGCGATTGGCGACCTGACGCACATCGTCGTCGGATCGGTAGAAGTGCTGTATCTGGTGTTCTCGGGCGCCATTCCCTGGTACGAATTTATCTGGCCGTTCGCCCTGCCGACACTGGCTGGCAACATCTTCGGCGGCACCTTTATCTTCGCGCTGATAAGCCACGCGCAGATCCGCAACGATATGAGTACTCAGAAAAAAGCTGAAGCGAAGAAAGAGGAGCAGGAAGCAGCGAAAAAAGAGGCCGCGAAGCCCTGAGTGGCGAGGAAACGACCAAACGGCAGCCTGATGCCTTATTATTACGAGAAAAATGGGTATACTACGCGGGCGCTTTCCACAGGCGCCCGTGTCTCCTTAGTTAAACGGATATAACAAGCCCCTCCTAAGGGCTAGTTACAGGTTCGATTCCTGTAGGGGACACCATTTTTAGTGCTCATAATATTCCCCACAAACACCCTCACCAGCCCGGCACCGCCCCGCCGTTAAAGATCTTCTCCGCCGCTTTCGCCACTTCTGGCGACTGATAGGATTTCAGAAACTCTTGCACATTTTCCGCATCTTTATTGTCCGGGCGCGAAACCAGAATATTCACGTACGGCGAATTTTTATCTTCGATAAACACGCTGTCATGCACCGGTGATAATCCGGTTTGCTGGATATAGGTCGTGCTGATGATCGCCACATCGACTTTCGGGTCATCCAGCACACGCGGTAACTGCGCGCCTTCCAGCTCCATAATATTCAGATGATGCGGGTTTTCGGTGATATCCAGCGCCGTTGGCAGCAGGCCCTTGCCTTCTTTCAGCGTGATCAGTTTCTCTTTTTGCAGCAGCAAAAGTGCGCGGCCTAAGTTGGTCGGATCGTTAGGGATCGCCACCGTCGCGCCATCTTTCAGCTGATCCACAGTTTTGATTTTTTTCGAGTAGCCCGCCATCGGGAACACAAAGGTGTTGCCGACCACCACCAGATGGTAGTCGTGGGCTTTGTTATCCTGATCAAGGAACGGACGGTGCTGGAAAACATTCGCATCCAGATCGCCATGTTCGGTCGCGTCATTCGGTAATAATGAGCCGCTGAAACCAACCAGTTCGACGTCCAGACCGTATTTATCCTTCGCGACCTTTTTCGCCACTTCCGCCACATCCTGCTCTGCGCCATTAATCACGCCGACTTTGATATGTTTTGCATCACCACTTTTTTGATCACAACCCGCCAGCAGTAATCCTGCCAGCAAAAACACAACACCCGTGCGTAAATGAGCTATCGTCAGTTTCACTTTTTTTCCTTAAAAAATAACCGCTAATGCGTAATGAAAATGACTATAACAGGAGGATGGTCGCTGTTTAAAAAACCAATAAAGCATCGCTAAGAAGAAAAAAGCATATAGATGACCCCGCTTAAGTCCGGACATCCAGATCTTTTACTTATATCAGTCATAAAAAGTTTGCCCTCCCTGACGCATTTGGGAAAGAGTAGACGGAAGAGAAAACACTGATGAGAACCTGCAAGAATGGAAATTATTGAAGCCGGAGAGCAGCATATTCCCGCGATACAGAAAATTTATGCCTGGCACGTTCTCCATGGAACCGCCTCGTTCGAGACACAGCCCCCGGATGAACGCGAGATGGCGGGCCGGCTGAAGAAGATTAAAGAGGCAGGTTTGCTCTGGCTGGTGGTTTTGCATGAGGATGAAGTGAAGGGATATTGCTATCTGGGTCATTATCGCGAACGCTATGCGTATCGCCACACGCTGGAGGATTCTATCTATATTGATCCTGCTTTTCAGAAACGCGGTGCGGGTAAAGCGTTGCTGCGACGGGCGATAGACTGGGCGGAAACTCACGGCTATCGTCAGTTGATCGGTAACGTCGGTGACAGCGAAAATAAAGCCTCAATTGGCTTACATCTCGCCGCCGGTTTTCAGATGAAAGGCACCCTGCATAGCGTTGGATTTAAGCATGGCCGCTGGCTGGACACCGTGTTTATGCAGCTCGCGCTGGGTGACGGAAACCAGACCCTGCCCGCGCAGGATCACTGACAGAAAATACCTGCGGGCCGGTTGCGGCCCGCAGGTTACGGGTTACTCAATCGCTAACTTTTCCCTCGCGGTTTTACGTGTCGCGCTCCCGCCCCAGACTTCGTTATATTCGTAACCGGTCAGATCTTTAATCACCTTACGTGACACCTCATCGCAGTCTTCCTGCGCGCCACCCAGTTTCAGACGGGCGGTTTCCTTGATCAGGATTTTATGTGTGTCCCGCGTCAGCTTGAATTTGAAGGTCATGTAGAAGCTGATCGCCAGCAACGCACCGGTGGCGAAGATCATCAGGCCGATGATCGCGTGTAACGCGCTGAGCGGCTGAGCACCCTGCCCTTTCACAAATCCACTTTCTTCCAGCACCAGGCCAATCACCATGATGGCAATCGCAACGGTACTTTTACGGGTAAACACCATCACACCGGCAAAAATTCCTTCACGACGTTTTTTGGTGACTATTTCATCGACGTCCGGGATAAAGCTGTAAATATTCCACGGAATATAATAAAGCCCTGAACGTCCAAAGCCTAAAATAACGAAGATGGAAGTAAAGAGAATTAACGGCACCGTTGCGTTGGTGATATAAATATAAAACAGAGCAGCCAGCACGAAGAATATACAACCATAGGCGATTCGCAGCGCGGCAGAAGGCGAAAGATTCATTCGTTCCATCACCATCATATAAACAATCGTCGATGGCACAGAAACAAAGGCCGCCACACTTAAATATCCGGAAACCGATCCCACATCCTGATTCAGACCATAAACCACATAGTAGGTAAAGACGGCACCGAATACGTCCATGGCGGTAAAGGAAGCAATATAAATAATAATATGCTGGCGGAACATGCGGATATTAAAGGATGAGATAAAATCTAAAACCAGACTCTTCAGATGATGCCAGAGACTGCCGCCTGTTTCCATTTCCGGTTCCGGCTCATTCGGATCCCGCACGTCTTTGGCTTCCCAGGTACACAGCCATGTGGTGAATACCGCGATACAAAATACCGTGGCGAAGAATATGCCGGTATAGGTATACGTCATCGGATTATCTTTACCGGTAAACATCATGATGACGCCCGGCACAGACACAGCCAGGAAACCGCCGAGCTGCGAGCAAATCATACGCACACCGGCGAGACGGGTACGTTCGCCGAAGCGGTTGGTCATCTCGGCGGCCAGCGTTTCCCACGGCACCAGCACCATCGCTGAAAGTAATTCAATCGACAGATATGTGCCAAGATAATACCAGTAGCCCATGTCCTTTACCCAGACCAGCGCATACAGGAACATCAGTGGCGAACTGATCAGCAGGAAAAACCGGCGGCGACCAAACCGTTTTCCGAGCCAGGTATTTCCGAAGTGATCGGTGATATAACCCATGATCGGACTTAATACGGCATCAATGACACGGGCAATAGCAAAAATAGATCCCGCTTCTAAAACGGTTAATCCGCAATACATGGTATAGAAGAATAAAAGCCAGGTACCGATAACGGCGAATGCACCACCGCCAAATAAATCAGTTACGCCATAGCCTATAGCCGTGCCGTAACCTACTCTGCGTTCAGTAGGTTTCATTATTATTATCCTGTGAATGTAGGGTTATTATTAATAGAGATTTAATCAGCCAACGTGATCCATTTCCCTGATTGTGAGGAGCGGTAAATCGCACCGACAATATTCAGGGAAACTTCGGCTTGTGAAACAGAGATATAATTTTGTTCTTCAGGATGACGTACAGAATGATAGAAATTCGAGACTGCCTGACGATGACTGTCGCCCCAGTAGCTTTTGGCTGTTCCTGACGGGCTGTCATCACTTATCAGCAGCGTTTTATTTTCTCCTTCAATCAGCCACAACACGTTGTGATACAACTGCAACAGTCCTTTTTCACAATGAATTTCCAGCAGCAACGGTGAATCGGTGCTGTGGCAGTTCGTTGCGTAAAACAATCCATGCGCACCGTTGCCCATTTTCAGGCTGACCATCGCTGTGTCTTCATTTTCAGTCAGCTCACTGAGAAAGGTTCTTTCCACCACGCCTTTCAGCGCGTGAACACCGCCGCCAAACCACTGCATTAAATCCAGCGTATGTATCGCCTGATTGATCAGCAGGCTGCCGCCTTCAGTGGCAAAACGCCCGCGCCACAGGCTTTCGCTGTAATAAGCACCACTGCGCGACCAGGTCAGAATAGCTTTGATGCTCAGCATGTTGCCCAGTTGCCCGCTTTCCAGCAGCGTTTTAATTTTCTGACTGGAAGGATTCAGACGGTTCTGGTAACACACACCTGTCAGCCCCGCAGCCTGTGACGCTGCGAGTTTAATGGCGCTGACTTCTCCGATATTCAGCGCCACCGGTTTCTCGGTAAAAACATGCTTTCCCGCCGCCAGCGCGGCGAGAATAGCCTCCTTGTGCAGATGATGCGGCAGGCAGATATGCACCACGTCAATCTGCAGATCGCACAACATTTCGTGATAATCCGTGTAAAAATCACAGCCATATTCCTGCGCCAGCGCCCGGCCTTTGCCAATATCGCACTCCGCAATCGCCCTTAACTGGCAATCCGGTTCGTGCCGGATCGCTGCCACATGGCAGGTATGGATAGACCCGCAACCGATCACCGCAGCCTGGAGAGTTTTCATCATCTGCTCCCGTTTAGTGGGTTCCGTTTGCCAGCATCTGTGCCCGGATGCACAGCTCGGCAGCTTTAAACGCATGCTCCTGGGTCATGGCGTGCTCGGTGCGGTTCAGGCAATCGAGGATCAACTGACCAAAGAACGGGAAGCCGACGTTGCCGGAAACCGGGTAACGGAACTCGCCTTGTTGATTCACCAGATACACCACGTCCTGCTCGCCGAGCGTGAGATCAACATATTTGCGGATCTCGATATAACCTTCGGTGCCGAGCAGCGTCAGACGGCCGTCGCCCCAGGTGCTCAGTCCTTCTGGTGTGAACCAGTCGCAGCGGAAATAACCCCGTGCGCCGTTATCGCCTTTCAGCATCGTGTCGCCAAAGTCTTCGAAACGCGGATACTGCGGGTGATTGAAATTAAGAGCCTGAGCCGCCACAACCTGCGCGTCACTGTTGCCGGTATAAAACAGAAATTGTTCAATCTGATGGCTGCCGATATCACACAGGATGCCGCCAAAACGCTCTCTCTCGTAGAACCAGTCGGGACGCCCTTCACCCTCACGATGCGGGCCGGTACCCAGCGTCTGGATCACGCGTCCGATCGCTCCTTCATGCACCAGCTGGCCTGCGAAGACTGCACTTTCTACGTGCAGGCGTTCGCTGTAATACACGGCATATTTGCGCCCGGTTTCGGCCACTTTGGCCTTCGCTTGCGCCAGTTGTTCCAGCGTGGTCAGCGGCGCTTTGTCGCTGAAATAGTCTTTCCCGGCGGCCATGACTTTCAGCCCCAGCGCGCAGCGTTCGGACGGAATGCCCGCCCCCGCGATCATCTGCACTTCACGGTCATCAAGGAGTATCTGCAATGACTCCGCGACCTTAACCTGCGGATACTGGGCGACAAACTTCTCCACTTTTACCGGATCCGGATCGTAAACCCATTTCAGGCTGGCGCCCGCCTCGATCAACCCGTTACACATACCGTAGATATGCCCGTGATCCAGGGCCGCAGCAGCAATCACGAATTCACCGGGCTTTACCACAGGTTGCGGTTTCCCTACCGGCGCATAATTCATACCGTCTTTATTGCTCATGTTCAGGCTCCTTTATCCATATTTTTGCCGAGAGGGATCGCATCTTCATTGGCGAAGTTTTCCACCGATGCTGATTTTTCGTAAAAGTGCGGTGCCAGCGAAACCAGCCCGCCGGTCTGATAAAACGGATCTTCCGGCGACAACGGCAGTGACACAATGCTGCGGGTAATGGCGGATTTATAAATCGCGGCAATCAGTTCCAGTGAACGCTTGCCCTGAATGCCGTCAATCAGCGGCGCGGTACCGGTTTCCAGTGCGGTCAGGAAATTGTCGATCTGGCCGGTGTGCAGGGTATAAGTGAGTTTGGGAATCGACTGGTAAATGTCTTCAAGCTGGTTTTCACGATCCGTGTCACGCGCATCAATCGGGAAACCGTTCGGCGCAGAAATGCTGGCGTATTTGTCCCACGGAGCTGAAATTCGCGCTTTCTCGCCCTGAATAACAATCTTCTGATCTTCGCCGTGATGCACCACGGAAGCCGTCAGTTGGGTCAGCGCGCCGGAGTCATATTTGAAAATGGCCGCCGAGAGATCTTCCACTTCGGCATTATCATGCGCAGCGTTGGTAATCATCGAGACCACTTCAGAGGGAAAACCGAGCATCCACTGAATCGCGTCAATATGGTGAACGGCGTGATTGAGCGTGCAACCGCCCGCTTCTTTTTCCCAGGTGCCGCGCCACCACAAATCGTAATAGGAATGACCGCGCCACCAGAAAGAATCCACCTGTGCATGACACACTTTGCCGGTCTCACCGGAATCGAGCACTTTTTTCAGCCGCCAGAACGCGTCGGTAAAACGGTTTTGCGCGATGATTGACAGCGTTTTCCCGCTCGCCTGCGCCGCGCTGATCATCGCGTCGCATTCCTGTAATGACGCCGCCATCGGCTTTTCACACAACACGTGTTTGCCTGCGTTCAGCGCATTAATCGAGATTTCGGCGTGGACATACGGCGGCGTGCAGACGTCAAAAATGTCGATATCTGCATCATTAAGGATTTCCTCATGGCTGGCATAGACCCTGGCGTTCGTCAGGCCATAATGCCGTTTTTTCTCTTCCGCTTTTTCAGGATAAATATCTACCAGCGCAACAATCTGGCAACGATCAGCAAACTCTAAATATCCCTGAATATGGTTATGTGAAATATTACCCGTACCAATAATGGCTATTTTCAGCATTCTCTTACTCCTTATATTTAACCGAACAGCTGGCGGATTTAAGCCGCATAAAGGGCGTCACCGTGTTGAATTCTTTATAGATTCAGCACAGATAAATACCTTATTTTTTGTTTCTGAGGTTTATATTCTGGAGAGTAATAATGGTTTTTTTTTCCAACAACTGTTATTTGTGACAGGAATTGCAGTGCCGTTTGCGGAATTTGCTATCATGCTGAATAGCCCATGAATTACAACCAGTTAACCATGGCAATAAGTCCATCTCCATTTGAGGCATTGATCACAAAATGACGGGAAAATTAAAAATCAGGCAAATAGCGGAGTTAACCGGGCTTTCTCCGAGTACCGTTTCCCGTGTGCTGGCAGGGAAAGCCAATGTCAGTCTCCAGGCAAAAGAGAAAGTATTTGCCCATGCCAGAACAATGGGTATTTTGCGTGACATTCCGGCCAGCCGTTTGTTAATGAATTGCCTGTTGCTCTGTGCGCCACCCGCCGCCTTCTCTCCCCATGAAGATCGTTATTATTATGAAGTGATTCAGGAAATAACGGCGGAAGTTGCGCGTTTTGATATTCACATACGTAAATGCGCGCTGGCAGTCAATGAACCGGATATCGCTGTTTTTATGCAGGCACTTCATCAGCCGGATGTCGACGGCATTGTCATTATCGGTATTGATGACGTGATGCTGTATCGGCTGGCAGCAGAATCTAACAAACCGGTGGTAATGATCAACGCCAAGGACAGCGAGATGCGTCTGGACTGTGTTTCTGCCGATCATTATTCCATCGGTTACAGTGCCGCCAACTATCTGTTTACCAGAGGTCACCGCCCCGTTTTATTGTTCACCGACCTGCGTCGTGAAACCATGATGCAGCGCCTCGATGGCTTTAAACGCGCCTGCCTTGAACACCATGTGGTGTTCGACGAAGCCCTGCATTTGCTGGTCAATCATGGCAGCGGAGGGGAACAGGCGAGAGAAAATATTGAGAAGTATCTCCGGGGGCATAAACGGGAAACCATGCCGTCAGCCATCTTATGCGGAGGCGATCAGATTGCACAGGCCACCATTGATGCCCTGAACGAATACGGATTTAAAGTCCCGGAAGATATTTCGGTGATGAGTATCGATTTTGCGCACGACATGAAAACATCAGCGGCACAAAGTTTCACTGCCGTGCATTTGCCGTGCCGCGAGCTGGGCACCGAGGCTGTGTATATTCTGCAAAGCCGCCTGATGCGCGCTACCGGCGCGAAATTCAATTTGCTGTTACAGGGGAGAATTCACAACGGCCAGTCAGTGGCCGATGTGAAATGGAAGCGCAAAGGGTTGTATCCTGCCGCCAGTTAGCCGCGCCCCGAAGGCACATTCTCAGCGTCGCCATTGATTATCTCCTGCTAGACTTTTGAGTCTTAACCTCAAAAAAAGATGCGGAGAATGCAATGTCAGAACAGTATCAGCCCCCTGAAGTCTGGACCTGGAATAAAGATGAAGTCAGCAAGTTCTCGAACATCAACCGCCCGATAGCGGGCCCGACGCACGAAAAAACGCTGCCGGTGGGTAAACACCCGCTTCAGCTCTATTCCCTTGGCACGCCGAACGGCCAGAAAGTGACGATCCTGCTGGAAGAGTTACTGGCGCTGGGCATCAGCGGTGCGGAATACGATGCATTTATTATCCGCATCAATGAAGGCGATCAGTTCTCCAGCGGCTTTGTTGACGTCAATCCGAACTCAAAAATTCCGGCGCTGCTGGATAACTCAACCACACCGCCAATCCGCGTGTTTGAATCCGGCAACATCCTGCTGTATCTGGCGGAAAAATTTGGCCAATTCCTGCCAAAAGATCTCGCCGGTCGCACTGAGACCCTGAACTGGTTGTTCTGGCTGCAAGGTTCCGCGCCCTATCTTGGCGGCGGTTTCGGTCACTTCTACCATTACGCGCCGGTCAAAATCGAATACGCCATTAACCGCTTTACGATGGAAGCCAAACGCCAGCTCGACGTATTAGACCGTCAGCTTGCTGAACACCGTTTTATTGCCGGGGAAGAATACACGATTGCTGATATCGCCATTTTCACCTGGTATGGCAGCCTGGCGCAGGGCGGTCTGTATGAATCGGCTAAATTCCTCGACATCGAATCTTATAAGCACTTCCAGCGCTGGGCGGCTGAAGTGGCGGGCCGTCCGGCGGTGAAACGCGGACGCATTGTGAACCGCACCTGGGGTGATGAACAACTGGAAGAGCGCCATGATGCCTCGGATTTCGATGGCATCCTGAAATCATAACGGGCGTCTGAAACGTAAAAAAAGGGCGGGATTTTGCGATCCCGCCCTTTTCTTTTATGCGCTTTCTGTCTGCGGTTCGAGGTACTTTTTAAACCAGGCAATGGTTCTTTCCCACGCTAAATCCGCCGCCGCTTTGTCATAACGCGGCGTCGAATCATTGTGGAAACCGTGGTTCACGCCGGGATAAATATGCGCTTCATAAACTTTGTTATTGGCCTTCAGCGCCGCTTCATACGCCGGCCAGCCTTCGGTAATGGGTTTATCCAGTTCAGCATAATGCAGCAATAACGGCGCTTTGATACGCGGCACATCTTCCGCTTTCGGCTGACGCCCGTAGAACGGCACGGCGGCCGCCAGTTCAGGGTAAGCCACCGCCGCCGCATTCGCCACGCCACCGCCGTAACAGAAACCGGTGATGCCGACTTTGCCGGTGCCAGTCTCGTGGTGCATCAGAAATTCTACCGCCGCAAAAAAGTCGTTCATCAGTTTGGCCGGATCAACGTGTTTTTGCAGTTCGCGCCCTTTTTCATCATTGCCCGGATAACCGCCGACCGAACTCAGCCCGTCCGGCGCCAGCGCGACAAATCCGGCTTTCGCCACCCGCCGCGCGACATCTTCGATATACGGATTCAGCCCGCGATTTTCATGCACCACCACCACACCAGGCACTTTACCGGTCACTTTGGCCGGACGCACCAGATAGCCTTTCACGCTGCCGTGTCCCTGCGGCGACGGATACTGAATGTATTCCGCCACAATATCCGGATCAGTGAATTGCACCTGTTCGGCGTAGGCATAGTTCGGCGTCATCAGCGTTGTCAGCGCAGCCAGCGACAATCCGCCTGCCACAAACTTCGCCGAGAGATCAAGAAACTCACGTTTGGTCATTTTGCCGTGCACGTAAAAATCAAAATATTCGAGGAGTTCAGGCGGGAAATCTTTCGCTGTCATTCGGGTCATTTTTCAGGCTCCGTTCCGGTCAGGGGAAGGATAAATAATGGCCTGTTTTTGGCGATTTTGTAAACCCGTTGTGAGATGGGATGGCTTTCCAGGCCGCATCAACACTTTTATGCACTGAAAATGCTAAACTTTGGTCATAAAGGGAGAAACAATGAAAAACCATCTTTCGCAACCACCGAAAATACATTTCATCGAATGGAACTCAGAGTACGAACGGATGATGACCTCTGCACTGAAAAAAGAATTTAATGTGCATACGATTTATCACGTCAAAAAACACTTTAAATCTGTCCACTCTTTGCTGCCGGGAAAGCGGCTCAAACACTGGCACCGGAAATTTCAGATTGCTATCAAGTTCCGCCGCGTGCGTGAAACCGACATCATCATTTGTAACGGCTACAGCGCATTTCTGATGCTGGATTTACTTTCCCTGCCCAAATGCAAAAAAATATTGGTATTGCGCGACTCAGTGGCCGCGCTTACGTCTAAAAGACGTCGGCTGAAATTACTTTCCCATGACGAAAATTATCTCGACCGGGTCACCGCTGTTTTTGATGTTATTTACAGTTTTGATCCCGAAGATTGCCGGAAATACGGACTTTCTTATGTTGACCAGTTTTTGCCGTTCACCCGCCATAACATGGCTGCGTGGCAATCGGAACCGGCAAATACGCCGTCATCCTGCTCATGCTTTTATGTCGGCGGGTTTGATGATTATCGGGCAAAACTCATTAACGACCTGACACCGGTATTGCGCCAGAATCACTGCCAGACCGACTTTTATCTGGTGGGCGATTGCAACGGAACCCCGGATTACCCGGACTGTTGTATCAATCAGAAAATCAGTTATCAGCAAAATATTGAAAAGCTGAAGCGAGCTTCTGTCGTTCTTGAGATCAACAAGCCGGATCAATGCGGATTAACGCTGCGTGCTCTCGAAGCCATGGCTTTTAATAAGAAACTGATCACCAATAATGCCTCAATAAAAAAACATGCTTTTTATCATCCCGATAAAATCTTTATTTGGGGAGAAGATGATCGCAATGCTATTGCCAAATTTCTTTCATCGGAACATCAGAAAACCGACCCGGCATTGCTGGAGACATATTTCGCTGACGGCATGTTAAAGACACTGGCCGGAACCGCAGTAGAATAGAGGCTTTGCCCGACAACGTAACAGAACAATCAAAAGGAGAAACCATGAACAAAGCACTCGCAGGACTGAGTAAAGAGGAAATGGATAAAGTGAGCGCCGGGCTGGCAGCCGGGACTGTCGTGGTGCGTGAGCGCAACCATCTGCCGGTCAACGCAGAAGAAGTGGAGATGGAGCAGCCGGAACATCTGCGCGCTTATTTTCGCGAACGTCTGGAACATTATCGTCAGCAACCGGCTAAAAAATAGTCACAGCGGCTCAGTGCTGCTGCGTAAAGAAGCCGACAATCGACTCTCTCAGGCTGGCGGCCGCCTCGCCCGGGGGCGTCAGGCTCTGATGAAGGCTGATCCCCACCTCACCCGGCGCGGGCAATTCCTGCAAAATCCGTACGGTTGATGGCATACCGAAATCCGTACGAACAGTCACCCCCAGCCCCGCCGACATCGCCGCCCAAATCCCGCTCAGGCTGCGGCTGGTGAAGGCTATCCGCCACGCAATACCGGCGTTATCCAGCGCCGTCGTTGCGGCATTCCGCATCAGGCATGGCGCTTCGAACACCAGCAAGGGCAACGGTTCGCCGGTTTCCTGATAGTGCTTCAGGTCGAAACTTTCAGGGCCAATCCAGCGCAGCGGAATCCGTCCGAGCGAGCGGCTTGACGGGAAAAGTGGCGTTTCATCAGCCTGCCAGCACACCGCCAGATCAAACTCGTTATGCCGGATCCCGTCCAGCAATTGCTGATTACGGGTAATACTGGCGGAAACCTGCACCTGCGGATGTGCACGGGTGAATGTGCCGAGAATGGCCGGTAACAGGGTTTCGCCGAAATCCTCCTGCATACCCAGATTCAGGCTGCCACTCAGCGTACTGGCGAGCAGCACAGCGCTGGCCTCATCATTCAGGCTGAGGATCCGCCGCGCATAACTCAGCATCACTTCGCCGCGTCCGGTCAGGATCAGGTGTCGTCCGGATTTCTGTACCAGCTCCGTGCCCGCCTGTTGCTCCAGCTTTTTCAGCTGCGCGCTGACGGCAGATGTGGAGCGTCCCAGCCGGTCGGCGGCCAGCACAAAACTCCCCAGCTCAATGCCGGTAACAAAACTGCGCAAGGCTTCTGAATCAAAAGTGACCGGTCTTTTCGCCATGCTTAATCATCCCGTTTTTATGGACTAATGCTGCTGTTATTTTCGATATTCAGGATAATCATAACGCCTTATGCTCCTTTTCACACCGACAAAAAGGAGCCTGATATGAGCACGACCTCGTCCCAAACACAGACGCTGGATACCATGGCGCGTCTGACGCCCAAATTTGCAGAACTGACGGAACAGGTGCTGTTCGGCGATCTGTGGAAAAGAAATGAATTGTCTGCGCGTGATCGCAGCCTGATCACCGTTGCCGCACTGATTGCCCTCAATCGCGTTGAACAACTGCCTTTTCATCTGAGCCTGGCGGTAAAAAACGGGGTCTCACAGGCCGAACTTTCAGAAGTGATCACCCATCTGGCATTTTATGCCGGCTGGCCCGCAGCGGCATCCGCCCTGAGCCGCTTCGCCGCTCTCAATGACCAGTAACCCGCGCCCCGTAACCGGAGGAACAACCGATGCCTTTTAGCCGAATTTCTTTACCAGCCCACCGCACGGATGCCTGGCAGGATGCCATTTCAGCCATATTACAGGAAGCGCTGGTTGATCACTTTTCCGTGCCCAAAGATGATTGTTTTCAGTTATTCGAACCGGTCAGCCGCCACCAGCGGGTGATCAACCCGACCTATTTAGCCGGTGAAAATGACCGGCGTTCAGACGATTTTCTGCTGTTTCACATCACCGCAGGCAAACCGCGTAACGGTTATCAGAAACAGCAACTGTTCCACCATCTGGCCGAAAAATTACACCTCACACTGGGAATTTCTCTGGCTGATGTGATGGTGGTGGTGAGTTTTACGCAGCCGGAAGACTGGTCGTTCAGTCACGGTGAAATGTTCAGAATTGCGCAAGGAGCCCGGTCATGATTGCCATGCAATACAGTTTTACCCTGCCTGCGGACTATGACATGGGTATTATTGAAAAGCGCATTGCGGATAACGGATATCGGACGGACGGTTTTGCAGGGCTTATTTTCAAAACCTATCTCTATGCCCGCCGCAACTGCCTGCAAACCGGCAGCGCAGAAAATATCTACGCGCCGTTTTACCTGTGGCAGGACGTATCAGATATGAACCGTTTTATTTCAGGTGCAGGTTTTCAGGGCGTCGCCGGCGCCTTCGGCTGGCCGCAGATCCGGGTTTATCCGGTGCTGACGGCACATGTCAGCGGAAACGTCGCGGAGGCGGTATATGCGAAAAGAGAGATAACGGATATCGCACCGTTCAGTGACCTTGCGCCATTCAGTGAGCAAACGGTGAGCGACAGACTTATCGACGTCACCGCCTGGGACACGACAAACTGGAAGAAAATCCATTTTACGGCGGGGAGAAATCCGCTGGCAGGCGACGGGCAGCATTACCGCATCGGCCATATTTCATTGTCCGGTGCGGTAAAAACAGCCTGACCCGGTTAATGCGCGGCAATCCCCAATTTTTTCATTCTCGACAACAACGTCGTACGTTTTAACCCCAGACGTTGTGCCGCACCACGCGGACCGGCGACCACGCCGTTGGTCTCCTTAAGTACCTGAAGAATACGTTCGCGCTCGTCTTCCTCATTCAAATGCGGGGCGGGCGCAGTATCAGGCGCGGGCATCACCCTCTCCGGCTGAGACACCGGCAACGGATAATTCAGCTCAGGAAGTTGTAAATCCAGCACCGTTCCGCGGGTCAGCAGCACAGCGCGTTCAATAACATTTTCCAGTTCGCGCACATTGCCCGGCCAGGGCATCCGGCTTAATAAACGCAAGGTCTCGGCGGGAATACTGTCGATGGTGCGTTTCATGCGCTTGGCGATTTTATAGGTCAGGAATTTCACCAGTTGCGGAATGTCTTCAGGGCGCTCACGCAACGGCGGGATGACAATCGGGAACACATTCAGCCGGTAATACAAATCACTGCGGAATTCTTTATCGGCAACCATCTGGCACAGGTCGCGGTTGGTCGCAGCGATCATCCGCACATCCACCGAAATCAGTTTATTGCCGCCGACACGCTCGAACTCCTGCTCCTGCAAAATGCGCAGCAACTTGGGTTGCAGTTCAATCGGAATTTCACCCACTTCATCGAGAAATAAGGTGCCTTTATCAGCCAGTTCAAAACGCCCCATCCGCTGAGCGGTAGCCCCGGTAAACGAGCCTTTTTCATGTCCGAATAAATCGCTTTCCATTAATCCGGCAGGCATGGCCGCGCAGTTCATTTTCACCATGCGCTGATCACGACGATCGCCGAGATTATGGATCGCACGGGCGATCAGCTCTTTACCGGTGCCGGTTTCGCCGAGGATCAGCACAGAACAGTCGCTTTTCGCCACGATCTCAACCTGTTTCAGCACCGCCGACATGCTGGAACTGCGGCCGACAATGTCGCTGAAATCCGGGTTATTGCTGTTTATCTGCTCGGTGAGATACAGGTTTTCGTGTTGCAGTTTTTCCTTCAGGCTTTTAATTTCCTGATAGGCCAGTGCGTTATCCACGGCAATTGCAATGCGTTCGGCGATCTGCTGCAACACGCGCAGATTAGCGGAATTAAAGTTATCCGGCTGGCACTGTGCCAGTTTCAACACCCCCAGCGTTTTATGACCAAAACGTAACGGCAGAATGCACAGGGTTTTGGTCTGATCCCGCCATAACAGCTGGAACAACGTGCTTTCATCGTTATCCGGTTCTTCGGCGGACCGCACGTTAGTCAGCAACATTTCGCCATTTTTCATCACCTGCTGTTCCAGCGAACCCTCCAGCGTCATGCGCGACTGTTCACGCTCCGCGACGTGCGTCTGCACATAATGTGTCGCGTAAACACTGGCCTGTTCGCTGTCTTTATCGGCATCACACAACACAATGCTGATGGCATTAATGTGAAAGAAATGGTGAATAGTCTTGGCGATTTCGCCGGTCAGTTCGTCGAGATCCAGCTTGGACAGGACGGCGTTGGTGATATCCACCAGAATGCGGAAATCGTCACGTTCATGGCGCAGCAGGGATTGCTGGAGCGAGGCGTTTTCGCGCAACTGGATTTGTTCGACCGCAATGGCCGCCAGCGTACAAAGCTCATAAAGACCGTTCTTGTCTTCCTCACTGAACGGGGTCGCGTGCTGACGGGTAAACTCACAGCCCCCCAGCAAGCCGGAAGAGGCCAGCAGAGGCACCAGACAATAATCGGTAAACGCCGGATACAGGTTCAGCGCCGCCAGTTGCGGATAGCGCAGATGCAACGCTTCACTGCGCCAGACCTGCGTTTTAGGATTGCTCAGCAAGGCATGTACCGGCCCGGTCGCCAGCAGCGTTTCATCTTCATAACTGACCGGCTGATGATGCGGATCGATGCCATAAAAACTGACGCGTTCGCTGTTATTGTCGAACAACACCAGCGTCACAGCCTCCGCAATACCGGCGCTCTGCACCACTTGCGTCAGGGTTTCCAGCAGCGATGTCATGTTCTGTTGCAGCAGCAATGTGCGCGTCAGTTCCAGTAATCCTTTGTGTTTTGTGGTGCTCATTGTTGCACTCTGCATACCGTGGGCTCTGGCTTTTGATGTAAAGCGTTTTTGAAGAAACGATTAAGAAAGTTTACGCCTTCGCGGCGGCGCGCTCCCCTGACGAGATCAACAAATGCGGGGTAATGGCTCCGCATGGGGCAACATTAACTGGCGGGAAACACCCAGCGCGCCGCGCAGACACACCTGCGGACTTATCGTCACCTCGCCGATAGTCGCCGCATCAGCGCCCAGCGGATGGCTGCGTAACAGGTTCAGCACCTGCTCTTCAGCCCGGTCCGACACGACGATCACCAGTTTGCCTTCATTGGCAAAATTCAGCGGTTCCAGCCCCAGTAATTCACAGATGCCACGCACAGCCGGTTTCACCGGCAACGCGGTTTCGTCGATACATATCCCAAAACCACTGGCGGCGCTGAATTCATGCAAAATCGCATTCACCCCGCCGCGCGTGGCATCACGTAAGGCATGCACGCCAGCCAGCGGTCGCAGTGGTGCGATCATCGGCGCAAGCACCGCGCAGTCACTTTCCACGCCCAGATCCATCCCCAGCTTTTCACGCAGATTGAGGATCGCCGCACCATGATCGCCGAGCGTCCCGCTGACGATCACTTTATCGCCTGCTTTTATCGTACCGGCGGCCCAGTTAACGGCCGTTGGGATCACGCCGATCCCGGCGGTATTAATAAAGATTTTGTCGGCGGCACCTCGCTGCACGACCTTGGTATCGCCGGTCACAATGGCAATGCCCGCAGCATGCGCGGTCTGCGCCATCGCGCTGACTATTTTTTGTAAGTCATCCAGCGCTAACCCTTCTTCCAGAATAAAACCGCAGGAAAGATAGGCGGGTGTCGCCCCGCAGACCGCCAGATCGTTTGCCGTGCCGCACACCGCCAGCTTGCCGATATTGCCGCCGGGGAAAAAGATGGGATCAATCACGTAACTGTCCGTGGTAAACGCCAGCCGGTCGCCCTGTGCACTCAGGCTGGCAAGTGACAATCGTGCGCCATCTTCCCGTTCGTTAAGCCAGGGATTATCAAATGCGCTGATGAACATCTGTTCGATCATCTGTTGCATGGCGCGGCCGCCGCTGCCATGCGCCATTGTGACGACTTCTTTGCGATCACTCATCCTGACTTACCTTCTGCTGTTGATGCTTTTGCTGCGGTTTATCCGCCATTGCCGTTTCCTGATGCCGGTACTGATACCACGCCGCGCACGCACCTTCAGAAGACACCATCAGCGCACCAAATGCATTATGTGGCGTACAAGCGGTGCCAAACAGCGGGCACTCATGCGGCTTGCAGCGCCCGGTCAGCACTTCACCGCAACGGGAGCGGGGATCGTCCGCTACCGGTTGTGCCTGCGGGTTAAAGCGCCGCTCTGCATCAAATGAGGCATAGGCGGGGGCCAGGGAAATCCCTGAGGCTTCAATCACGCCCAGACCGCGCCACTCGCTGCTACCGGCAAGCGTAAACACTTCGCGCATCGCTTCCTGTGCCAGCAGGTTACCCTCTTCCGGCACCACGCGGCGATACTGGTTTTCCGTTTTACACGATGCCTCGCAAACTTGTTCCACCAGCATCAGCACGCTTTGCAGCATATCGAGTGGCTCAAAGCCGCTGATCACCAGTGGCTTGCCGAATTCTTCATTGATGAAATGATAAGGTGCGGTGCCCGTCACCATGCTGACGTGACCGGGAGCCAGAAAAGCATCAATCCGCACATCATCCTGCGAGAGCAGGCTGCGTAAGGTCGGCATCAGGCTGATGTGCTGACAGAACACGCTGAAATTGGGCAGACGTTCGCGCCGTGCCTGTTGCAGCGTGACAGCGGTAACCGGCAGCGTGGTTTCAAAACCGAGGGCGAAAAACACCACCTGACGTGCCGGATTTGCACGGGCCAGTTTCAGCGTATCCAGCGGGGAATAAACCACACGCACATCGGCACCCCGTTCGCGCGCCTGCAACAGCGAGCCTTGCTTGCCGGGCACGCGCAGCGCGTCGCCAAAGGTGCAGAAAATCACGTCGGGATGTGCGGCAATTTCACAGCAGGCATCGATACGCCCCATCGGTAACACGCACACCGGACACCCCGGCCCGTGGATAAATTCCAGTTGCGGGGGCAGCAGTTTATCCAGCCCGAATTTGAAAATGGCATGGGTATGGCCGCCGCACACTTCCATAATCTGCATGGGTTTTTCAGCGGTGTAAGGCAGTAATGCCGCCCGCTGATGCAGCCGTTCAATCAGCGTTTTCGCCAGTTTCGGATCACGGAATTCATCAACAAAACGCATTATCGGGCCTCTCCCGCACCGAGAAACAGGGCGACATCGGCTTCTACTTCTTCCATCGCGTGCAGCGCAGCCAGCGTTTCTTGTGCTTCCTGTTCATCAAGTTTGCTCAATGCAAAACCGACGTGGATTAACACCCAGCCGCCGATCAGCGTTTGTGGCTGGCCGTCGCACACCAGCGCAATATTCACTTCGCGGCGCAGACCGCAGACTTCTGCCCAGGCGTGATCAGGCTGCTGGTCATGCAGCGCGACGATTTGTCCCGGAATGCCTATGCACATCGTTGCTGCTCCAGCCAGGCCAGCCACTGCTCCATACCTTCGCCGGTAGTGGCAGAAAGCCGGATCACTTCAATCTGCGGATTGACCTGGCGCGCATTGGCAATACAGGCTTCGACGTCAAAACTGACATACGGCAACAGGTCGATTTTATTGAGGACCATAAGGCGCGATGCGGCAAACATATGCGGATATTTCAGCGGCTTGTCCTCGCCTTCCGTGACGGACAGCACCGCCACTTTGTGCAATTCACCGAGATCAAAACTGGCCGGACACACCAGATTGCCGACATTTTCGATAAACAACAGGCTGTTATTGTTTGGCGACAGCTGATGCAGCGCATCATGAACCATTTGCGCGTCCAGATGGCAGCCTTTACCGGTATTCACCTGGATCGCCGGGACGCCGGTGGCACGGATACGATCGGCATCGTGAGTGGTTTGCTGATCGCCTTCTATCACCGCGCAGTCGAAATACGGTGCCAGCCGGGTCAGGGTGCTGGTCAGCAGGGTCGTTTTACCGGAGCCGGGGCTGGACACCAGATTCAGTGCCAGAATGCCCGCCGCCGCAAAATGCTCGCGGTTATGGGCAGCGATATGGTTATTCTTCGCCAGCACGTCCATTTCGATGTCCACCAGGCGTCGCGGTGCAAACGGCAGACCGTGGCGATGATCATGTGAATCATCGTGATCATGGGAATGGTGATGAGTGTGTTCAGGGCTGACGCCTTCGATACGAAGTTCGCCGCTGGCACAACCGCAGGTACTGCACATAGCTTTCTCCCCGGGCACATCGGGTGCCCGTTATTCGATTTCGATTCGTTTAATTTTCATGCCGTCATCGGCCACCACCCGCACATCACGTCCGCCACAGTGCGGACACAGCAGCACGCCGGGGCTGAGTAAAGTGATGTCCTGCTGGCACGTGTAGCACCAGCTTTCTGCCGCCGGTGTGTGGAGATGCAATTCGCAACCTTCAGCGAGTGTTTCGCGGCACGCCAGTTCGAAGCAAAATTGCACCGCTTCAGGTTCGACGCAGGAAAACGCGCCAATTTCCATCCATACCGCCGTAATTCTCCGGGCATTATTTTGCCGTCCAAACTGTTGCATTATTTCCACGGCGTTCTGGCACAACGTAATCTCGTGCATTATTTCCCTCTCCGTCAGGAGATTAATAAACAGCGTATGGGAAGGTAAGTAGCAATATTGATGCCACAATTTTTCGACACGGAGACACGGAGAAGAAAACCGGATAGCGAAATAATCCCGGCGCAGTCCGTCATATATGTCGAAATACCGTGTCATCGACATGTCATTATGTTTTTCATGCAACCGGGCACACAGGTTTTAAATATCTTAACCTTTTAATAATAAAGCAGTTCTTAAACAAAACCGGAAACTGGCACGTTTTATGCCAGCAGGGATGTATGCGCCGTATTTTCGTCGTCACTTTCTGCATAAAGACGGACCGGAAAGGCACCTACGCACACCTCAATAACGGGTAATGACAATGAGCACTCTCAGCGAACTGACCAGTAAAGCGGATTATATAGCCAGCAAAAACAGCCATCTGAAATCACAATGGCGCCTGTATCAGAACAGCCTGACACAGGCCATAACCCATTCAAATAAAAAGATAAACCATGAATTCAGTTGCGGCGAAGATCAGGATATCCGCTTCACCCTGTTTAACCATTTTTCCGTCAGTATTCATCTCAGCGACGACTTCTACAGTCAGGATATCGTTTACAGCCTGAACATGGCGCACAGCGGTGAAGAACCCGACTTCAGAGCGTTTGCCCACGCCACGCTGAGTGAAGAAGGCCGGGTGGATGGCACCGTGGATATTAAAGATAAGAACGCCGTGCTGGAACATTATCTCAATAAAATATCGGCTATTTATCAGTGTATTTTCGACTCACTGAAAACTAATCAGCCCATTCATTCGCAACTCGATAAATTACTCGACCACGCCTGATTTACATTCAGAAATACATTATCACACCGGCATAACAGGAATGTTTTTCATTGCCGTTTTTTTACTGGGATCTATTCCGACATAAATGTCGAAATGTCAATTTAAGTGCCGATTTCGTCACCTTTGACGAAATACCAAGGAGACTTCATGAGCTTTAAAAATGCCATGAATCAATATGTGATAGCTGATCCGAAACTTTGTATTGGCTGCAATACCTGTATGGCCAGTTGTTCGCAGGAACACCAGCGTCACGGTTTACAATCTGCCCCCCGTTTGCAGGTGATGCGAAACCGTCTGGATTCCGCGCCGGTGATGTGTCACCAGTGTGAAGATGCCCCCTGCGCGCAGGTGTGTCCGGTTAATGCTATCACCCGTGAAAACGACGCGATTCATCTCAATGAAAGCCTCTGCGTCAGTTGCAAACTGTGCGGGCTTGCCTGCCCGTTCGGTGCCATCACCTTTTCCGGCAGCACGCCGCTGGACATGCCCGTCGACTGTAACACCTCAAAAGCGCCGCCCGCGCCGCGCCCGCCACGTGCGATCAGCCCTTTCCTGGATTGTGTGCCCGGGGTTCGCGCGGTGGCAGTGAAATGCGATTTATGCAGCTTCAGCCCTGAGGGTCCGGCATGCATCAAGACCTGTCCCACACAGGCCATCCGGCTTATCACGGCCAGTCTGTCTGACAATGCCAGCCAGCAAAAACGCCTGAATGCGATGAATGTATTCCCGGCCGGGCTGACATCCTTTAGTGCGCCTGACACGGAGGCCAAACAATGACGGCACTATTAGCGTTGGATCCGGCGTCACTGTTGACGCTGGCGCTGCTGGTCTGGGTTTTCAGCGGCATTATCTGCGGGTTACTGGCAGGAGCCGCGAAATTAAGCAGCCTGATTTCAGGCGCTGGCAGCATGGTGGCATCCGTGGCGGTTATTATCGCTGCGATTCAGATGGTTAACAGTGGCGCACCGGTGACCCTTACACTGCCGGTTCTGCCTTACCACGCCAGCTTCAGCCCGCTGAATGCATTGTTGTTACTGGCGATGTCGGTAACAGCCTTGTTCAGCAGCCTGTATGCCTGCGCATGGCTGGCGAATGCCCGTCCGCGCCAGCGCGCCCGTTCCGGGTTGTTATGCAATCTGCTGCTGGCGGCGCTGACTGCCGCGGCGATTTCCGCCAATGCGGCTGAACTGATCCTGATGATGGAAATGGCCGCGCTGTGTGCGTATTTCATGATCGTACAAGCCGACGATGTGAAAAGCCGCCGTGCCGGTCTGAATCAGTTTTTATCCGGCCGCCTCGGCACGCTGTGTCTGATCCTGGCGTTTGCGCTGCTGCATCACGCCAGCAGCAGTCTGGATTTTGAGGTTCTTCGCCACACCACGTTTACGCCAGGCATTAAATCGCTGGCTTTCCTGCTGGCACTGGCCGGTTTCGGACTCTACGCCGGGATTATCCCGCTGCACGCCTGGGTGCCGCAGTCGCATTCCAGCGCCCCCGCCCACGCCGCTGCCCTGTTCTCTTCGGCACTGATGAAAATCGGCATTATTGGCATCGTAAAAGTCGGTCTGGACTTGCTCGGCGCACCGCCACTCTGGTGGGGCCTGATGGTATTGCTTCTGGCAATCCTGACCGCATTTATCGGCGGCCTGTACGCGCTGATGGAGCACGATATCCGCCGTCTGCTGGCCTATCACACGCTGGAAAACGTCGGGATTATTTTGCTCGGCATCGGCAGCGCCATGGTGGGCGTGGCGCTGAATCTGCCGCTGCTGGCTTCGCTCGCCCTGCTGGCCGGATTGTTTCACCTGTTTAATCACGGGTTGTTTAAAACCGCGCTGTTCCTCGGTGCCGGTGAAATCGAAATGCAGACCGGCATTAAGGACATGGAAAAACTCGGCGGGATCGCCCGTCTGATGCCGTGGACCGCCGTGTCGATGCTGATTGCCCTGATGTCGATGGCTGCCCTGCCGCCGCTGAACGGCTTTGCCAGCGAATGGCTGCTGTATCAGTCGCTGTTCCAGCTGAGTGCGGGTCACGTGTTTATCGCACGTCTGCTCGGGCCGCTGCTGGCGGTCGGTCTGGCCCTGACCGGTGCGCTGGCGCTGATGTGTATTGCCAAAGTTTTCGGCGTCACTTTCTTAGGCACACCACGCAGTCCGGCGGCGGCAGACGCCACGCCTGCCCCGCGACTGATGACACTCAGCAGCGTATTGCTGGCGCTGTTGTGTGTGGTTTTCGGTGTCGCCTCGCCGTGGTTGATTCCGCACTTCTCCGCCGTTGCCGCCTCAGTGCTGAACGCGCCTGTTTTACAGGCCGCCGGACATGGCGCGGCGTTTTCCGCCACGTCTGCGGTATCCGCGCCGATGGTCGCCATTCTGCTGCTGGGCATGCCGCTGCTGCCGTGGATTGCCGCCACGGTATTGCGCGGTTCCCGTCTGCCAAACCGTTCACGCGGCGATGCCTGGGCCTGTGGCTACGGCCATTCCGCTGACATGGTGGTGACAGCGACGGGTTTTGCCCAACCGCTGCGCGTGATGTTTGCCCCGCTTTATCGCCTGCGTCAGCACATGACACCGGCTCCGCTGGTGGCCGCGCTGCACCGTGGCTGGCTGGGTGCCTTCTGCCGTCGTCTGGCTTTCATCGAACTGGCCGTGTTGCTGGTCGTGGCTTTTGCCTGAGGAACTGACTATGAACACTTCATTCTTACTCGCGGGTTCGTTGTGGCCGCTGGCGCTGATTCAGGCGATTGCGTTGCTGGCGCTCGCGCCGCTGTTTGCCGGATTCAGTCGCGTAATGCGCGCACGGATGCACAACCGTCAGGGACCGGGCGTGTTACAGGAATACCGTGATATCACCAAACTGCTGACCCGCCAGAGTGTCGCACCCGCCGCGGCCGGTGCGGCGTTTCGCAGCATGCCGTACCTGCTGACCGGCGGCTTACTGGTGATCGCCACCGCCCTGCCAGTGGTGACGCTGGCGTCGCCAATGGGCGCGGCGGGCGATCTGATCACGGTCATCTACCTGTTTGCCGTGGTGCGTTTTGTGTTTGCCATCGCCGGGCTGGATACCGGCAGCACCTTCACCGGCATCGGCGCCAGCCGTGAAGCGGTGCTTGGCGTACTGGTCGAGCCCATTCTGCTGCTCGGGCTGTGGATTGCGGCGCTGGTCGCCGGTTCCACCTCGCTTGGCGCCATTGCCGCCCGTGTTCTGCACTGGCCGCTGTCGTCTTCCTTAACCCTCGTTCTGGCCGGTCTGGCCTGTGCATTCGCGACCTATATCGAAATGGGCAAGCTGCCGTTCGACATGGCGGAAGCCGAGCAGGAATTACAGGAAGGCCCGCTGACCGAATACTCCGGCGCGGCGCTGGGCGTGCTGAAAATCGGCATCAGCCTGAAACAACTGGTGGTGTTGCAGCTATTCCTTGGTCTGTTTTTCCCGTTCGGACTGGCGGAGCAACTCACGCCGCTGACGTTGCTGACCGCCGTGGTGCTGTGTCTGGTGAAACTGCTGATCGCGGTATTTGTGGTGGCGCTCATCGAGAACAGCGTCGCCCGTCTGCGCTTTCTTAAAACTTCCCGCACCACCTGGGCGGGTTTCGGGCTGGCGTTTCTGGCGCTGGTTTCCTGGCTGGTCGCAGGCTGACCTGACATTTTTCTTGTCCCGCTGCGGCGGGAAGAGGCTTTGTAATGAGTGAGTTCAATACCGCATTAAATCAAAACCCGGTCGGTAAAGAGTATCTGGCCGCGCTGGCGAAGCAGTTTCCGTCGGCGATCTTAGGCAGTGAATGGCAGACCGACACGCAGGCGACCGTCACCATCAGGCTGAACTGGCTGCCGGAAGTGGTCGAATGGTTGTATTACCAGCAGGGCGGCTGGCTTTCCGTGTTATTCGGCAATGACGAACGTACGTTGTGCGGCAACTACGCGCTGTATTACGTGCTGTCGATGGAAAAAGGCGTGAAATGCTGGATCACTGTGCGCGCCGAAGTGGATCCTGTGTCGCTGGAATTCCCTTCCGTGACACCGCGCGTACCGGCAGCGGTCTGGGGCGAACGTGAAGTGCGTGATATGTACGGGTTGCGCCCGGTCGGGTTGCCGGACGAACGCCGTCTGGTGCTGCCGGATGACTGGCCGGACGATTTATACCCGCTGCGCAAAGACGCGATGGATTACCGTCAGCGCCCGGCACCTACCACGGACGAAGAAACCTATCCGTTTATTTCCGAAGCCAAAGAAGGCAGCAAAATTGTGCCGATTGGTCCGCTGCACGTCACTTCTGACGAACCGGGACACTTTCGTCTGTTCGTTGACGGTGAAGACATTATCGATGCCGATTACCGGCTGTTTTACGTGCACCGTGGCATGGAGAAACTGGCCGAAACCCGCATGGGCTACAACGAAGTCACCTTCCTCTCAGACCGCGTTTGCGGCATCTGCGGGTTCACGCACAGCGTGGCGTACACCTCTTCGGTCGAAAACGCGATGGGTATCGTGGTGCCGGAACGCGCCCAGATGATCCGTTCTATTCTGCTGGAAGTCGAACGTCTGCACAGCCATCTGCTGAACCTCGGGCTTGCCTGTCATTTTGTCGGTTTTGATTCCGGTTTCATGCAGTTTTTCCGCGTCCGTGAACAGTCGATGAAGATGGCAGAAATCCTGACCGGCGCGCGTAAAACCTACGGCATGAACCTGATCGGCGGCATCCGCCGTGACATCCTCAAAGACGACATGATCGCCACCATTGCGCTGGCGGGCAGCATGCGCCGGGATCTTAACGAGCTGGTGGATATCCTGCTCAGCACGCCAAATACCCGGCAGCGCAGTATCGGCGTCGGTATTCTGGATCCGCAGGTAGCGCGGGATTTCAGTAATGTCGGCCCGATGGTGCGCGGCAGCGGTCACCGCCGCGATATGCGACAGGATCACCCTTATGCCGGTTACGCCAAACTGCCATTTGAACTGTGCAGCGAAACCGGTAACGACGTTTATTCCCGCCTGAAAGTGCGCATCCACGAAGTGTTTAACGCCCTGAATATGATCGAGTTCGGCCTGCAAAGCCTGCCCGGCGGCCCGCTGGCGGTGGAAGGCTTTAATTATATTCCTCACCGTTTCGCCCTCGGTTTTGCTGAAGCACCACGCGGTGACGACATTCACTGGAGCATGACCGGCGACAACCAAAAGCTGTTCCGCTGGCGTTGCCGTGCGGCGACTTACGCCAACTGGCCGACGCTGCGTTACATGTTGCGCGGCAATACGGTCTCCGATGCGCCGCTGATTATCGGCAGTCTCGATCCTTGTTATTCCTGCACCGACCGCATGACGGTTGTCGATGTGCGTAAGAAAACGTCCATCGTCGTGCCTTACAAAGAGATCGAACGCTACGGCATCGAACGCAAAAATTCGCCGCTTTGAGGAGCTGCTCCCATCATGCTGAAACTGATTAAAAAAGTGCTTAAAACCGGCACCGCAACCGTGGCTTATCCGTTTAAGCCGCTGGATCTGGCAGCGAATTTTCGCGGCAAACCGCAATACACCGCACAGCAGTGTATTGCCTGCGGCGCATGTGCCAACGCCTGCCCGTCTAACGCGCTGACCATGACCACGGCAGAAGACGGCGAAACCCTCCGCTGGCAACTGTTCTTAGGCCGCTGCATTTTCTGCGCCCGCTGCGAGGAAGTCTGCCCGACGGCGGCCATCAGACTGTCGCAGGAATTTGAACTGGCAGTCTGGCGTAAAGAAGACCTGTTTGAGACCGCGGATTTCCCTATCTGTCACTGCCGTGCCTGCGGCAAACCTTACGCGGTACAAAAGGAAATCGACTTCGCACTCAGCCTGTTGCAGGAAAGCGCCGCCCTGAGCGACCGGCAAGTTGCTGACCGCCGGGAGCAGTATGAAACCTGCCCCGAATGCAAAAAACTGCACAGCCTTTCTTCCTCCGACCGTATTGATATTGGCCGGCACATGACCACGGAGGCTCATTCATGAGTCATAACCTGATTGCTCCGCGTGACGAAAATGGCCTGCCGGTACCCGTCACGCTGGATGAAAGCATTGCCAAACTGAAATCCACACTGCTTCACAGCATCCGCCGCTCAGCTTACGTTTACCGCGTGGACTGCGGCGGCTGTAACGGCTGTGAAATTGAGATTTTCGCGGCCATTTCCCCGCTGTTCGACGCCGAACGCTTTGGGATTAAAGTGGTCCCGTCGCCGCGTCACGCAGACATTTTGCTGTTCACCGGTGCCGTGACCCGCGCCATGCGTATTCCGGCGCTGCGCGCCTGGGATTCTGCGCCGGATCCGAAAATCTGCATTTCCTACGGCGCCTGCGGCAACAGCGGCGGCATCTTCCACGATCTGTATTGCGTGTGGGGCGGCACCGACAAAATCGTGCCGGTGGATGTGTATATTCCGGGTTGCCCGCCGACACCGGCCGCCACCATTTATGGTTTTGCGATGGCGCTGGGTTTGCTGGATCAGAAGATCAAAGGCCAGCAACACGATGAGGCGGCCACCGAACCGGCTCTGCTGCTGCACCCGGATTTACCGCAGCCGCTGCGCGTGTTGCTGGACCGCGAAGCGCGCCGGATGGCCGGTTACCGTTATGGCCGTCAGATTGCCGACACCTTTATGGATATCGTGGCCGCGCCCGGCTTACAACCCGTGGAACAGCGCGTTTCTGCATATCTTGAAGAACAAGGCGATCTGCGTCTCAACGAAATTGTCGGCAACCTGCAGCACATTTATCAGCAGGTTCTGCGTGGCGAGGTACACCTGTGATGACCTCCGTCAACGACCAGCGCTACGCGCGACATCAACCCTACGCCGGTCATCAGCCGGACAAGAACAAAGTGATTTTCTATTCGCTGAGCAGCAAGTTTGTCGATGAGAAAAGCGCCCTGAAACGCAGTTCGCAAAAAGTGCAGGAAGTGGTGTATTACAGCCTGGCGATCGGCCATCACCTCGGGGTGATCGACTGCCTGAAATCCCGTCTCGAATGCCCTCTCGACGGGTATATGCACTGGATTGACTGCCTGCCCGAAAACAGCGAAGCATATCGAAAACTGGCCGGTGTGCAGCGTTTCGGAGAGATCATTATCGACAGCAGCCACACCCACCTGCTGGCGCTGGCGCTGAGCGCTGCCCGCCCGTACATGAGTGATACGCAACAGGGCTGGAGCGATGCGCTGATCACCCTGCTTGCCCAGATTGAAAACGACCCCGCCATGTACCTGATGGTCAGGAGATACGATGCCTGATTTATCCTCCCGCTACGCATTGCTGTGCGTGGGCAACAGCATGATGGGCGACGACGGTGCCGGCCCGCGGCTGGCCGAACTGTGCGCTGAAAAACCGCTGTCCGGCTGGACTGTGGTTGACGGCGGTGCGGCACCAGAGAACGACATCGGTTATTTACGCGAACTGCGGCCTGCGCATCTGGTGATTGTCGATGCCACCGACATGGGGCTGGCGCCCGGTGAAATGCGCATTATCGATGAAGATGACATCGCTGAGATGTTCATGATGACCACCCACAATCTGCCGCTGACGTTCCTTATTCAGCAATTGCGTGAAGACATCCCGCAGATCACCTTTGTCGGCATTCAGCCGGACGTGGTGGCTTTTTACTTCCCGATGAGTGCCGCCGTTGAACAGGCCGTGAACCGCCTGTATCAGCTATTGCCTGCGCTGGATCAGGGGCTGGGAATCGCCCCTTTCCGGCCCGAAAGCCTCTGACAGCGGCTGTCGACATAACTGTCGATGCGGTGACGAAACAGACATGACATCAGCCCGACATTTCGTCATCGTTACGTCATTTTTATATAACCAACTGAAATACATAGATAAAAACAAGCATCCGAAACTGGCACGTTTTATGTATAGAAGTAGATGAAAACTTTTAACCCCCTGAATTAAAAGCACACTGAAATCCCCTAAGGCATTGGCATGGCAGGAAGGCGGCAAGCGAAGGAGTCCCGATGAGCTGACATGAGTCAGTGATTCGGGCGAGTGAACGCAGCCAACGCACCTGCGATGTCAAGGACGACGGGGATTTGGAGAGAAAAATGAACCGGTTTATCATCGCCGACCCTAAAAAATGCATCGGCTGTCGTACCTGTGAAATTGCCTGCGTGATGGCTCACAGTGAATCGCAGGATATTTCGCTGCTCAACGCCGCGACATTCGCACCGCGTCTGCACGTCATTAAAGGTGTCAATCTCAGTACACCGGTGATGTGTCGCCAGTGTGAAGATGCGCCCTGTGCCAACGTCTGTCCGAACGGCGCCATTCTTCGCACCGGAGATCATGTACAGGTGATGCAGGAACGCTGCATCGGCTGTAAGACCTGCGTTGTCGCCTGCCCGTACGGCGCCATGGAAGTCGTCACCAAACCCGTTTTCCGCCAGAACGGCGCGGCGATGGTCACCACCTCGGATAAAGCCGAGGCGCACAAATGCGACCTGTGCCACACCCGCGCTGAAGGCCCGGCCTGTATGGAAATCTGCCCGACCAAGGCACTTTTCGCTATCGACCGTAACCACTTACAGGAAATGAACGCAGAAAAACGCCGCCGCGCTGCGCTCGACAGCACCTCCCCGTTGCTGTTTTAACCCCGGATTAAGGAAGCAAGACCATGAAAAAAGTCACCACTGTCTGCCCGTATTGCGGCGCCGGATGTAAATTGAATCTGGTTGTAGATAACGGAAAAATCATCCGTGCGGAAGCCGCGAACGGCGTCACCAATCAGGGCGAACTGTGCCTGAAAGGCTATTACGGCTGGGATTTTCTCAATGACACCAAACTGCTGACCCCGCGCCTGACCCAGCCGCTCATCCGCCGCCAGAAAGGCGGAAAATTCGAAGCCGTCAGCTGGGATGAAGCCATCCGTTACACCGCACAGCGCCTGAAAGACATTAAACAAAAACACGGCCCGCGTTCCATTATGACCACCGGTTCTTCCCGCGGGACCGGCAATGAAACCAACTATGTGATGCAGAAATTTGCCCGTGCAGTGATCGGCACCAATAACGTCGACTGCTGCGCCCGCGTGTGTCACGGCCCGTCGGTGGCCGGTTTGCAGGCCACGCTCGGTAACGGCGCGATGAGTAATTCCATCGGCGATATCGAAAACTCAAAATGTCTGCTGGTGTTCGGCTATAACTGCGCGGATTCCCATCCCATCGTCGCGCGCCGTGTGATCAAAGCGAAAGAAAAAGGCGCGCAGATCATCGTCTGCGACCCCCGCCGCATCGAAACCGCACGTATTGCCGATCAGCATCTGCAAATCAAAAACGGCTGCAACATGGCGCTGGTAAATGCCTTTGCCCACGTGTTGATCGAAGAAGATCTGTATGACCATGACTATGTCGCGAAATACACCGAAGGCTTTGAGGAATACCGCAAAAATGTGGCGGATTACTCACCGGAAGCCGTGGCAGAACAGACCGGTGTTTCTGCGCAGCAAATCCGTCAGGCGATGCGCACTTACGCCGCTGCACCTTCAGCCACCATCATGTGGGGCATGGGCGTCACCCAGTTTGGTCAGGCGGTTGACGTGGTAAAAGGTCTGGCAGGGCTGGCTTTGCTGACCGGTAATCTTGGCCGCGCCAACGTCGGCGTCGGACCGGTACGCGGTCAGAATAATGTGCAGGGTGCCTGTGATATGGGCGTGCTGCCGAATGAATTCCCGGGCTATCAGTCCGTCACTGATCCGAAAGTTCGCGCGAAATTCGCCGATGCCTGGGGCATTGACGTGAATCAGATGGACACCGAAGTCGGTCACCGTATCACGGAAATCCCGCATCTGGCCCTTGAAGGCAAAGTTAAAGCCTATTACATCATGGGTGAAGATCCGTTGCAGACCGAAGCCGATTTAGGTCTGGTGCGCAAAGGCTTTGAAGCACTGGAATTCGTGGTGGTTCAGGACATCTTCATGACCAAAACCGCCGAGCAGGCCGACGTGATTTTACCGGCCACTTCCTGGGGCGAACACGGCGGTGTCTTCTCCTGCGCAGACCGTGGCTTCCAGCGCTTCGAGAAAGCCATCGAACCAAAATATAACGTCAAGCGCGACTGGGACATTATCAGCCTGCTGGCGACCGAAATGGGTTATCCGATGCATTACAACGATAACCAGGAAATCTGGGACGAAATGCGCAGCCTGTGTCCGCTGTTTTACGGCGCCACCTACGAAAAAATGGGCGAACTGGGACACGTGCAGTGGCCTTGTACCACGCTTGAAAGCCCGGGGACGCCATATCTGTATGCCGACAATCACTTCGATACCCCGACCGGTAAAGGCCAGTTGTTTGCCGCACCGTGGCGCGCACCGGCTGAAGTGCCGGACGGCGATTATCCGCTGGTGTTGTGTACCGTGCGTGAAGTCGGTCACTACTCCTGCCGTTCAATGACCGGTAACTGTGCGGCATTGCAAACGCTGGCTGATGAACCGGGCTTCGTGCAGATGCACCCGGTGGACGCCCAGGCGCTGGGTATCCGTGATCAGCAACTGGTCTGGGTGGCATCACGCCGTGGCAAAGTCATTTCCCGCGCCAACTACAACGAACGTATCAACCCGGGTGCGGTGTACATGACGTATCAGTGGTGGATCGGTGCCTGTAATGAACTGACCCAGGACAATCTCGACCCGATTTCCAAAACGCCGGAAACCAAATACTGCGCGGTGAAAGTCGAGCAGATCGCCGATCAGCGCTGGGCAGAGAACTACGCTCATCAGACTTACAGCGACATGAAAGCGCGCCTGCGCAGCGCCGTGGAAGATGTGATCCCGGTGGTTGAGGTTTAGTTTTTAAGCTCCTCCCCCTTCGCAGGGGGAGGAGCAAAACCCCCCTGAGATTTAAGAGGTATTTATGTCTGATTCCGGTCTGCTCATTCGCGTCTGCGGCAAAGTCCAGGGCGTCGGTTTCCGACCTTTTATCTGGCAACTGGCCGACCGTCTGCAGCTCCGGGGGGAAGTGTGTAATGACAGCGCGGGTGTGGAAATCAGGCTGCTTCAGCCGGTCAATCTCGAACTTTTTATTGAACAATTACAGCGCGACTGCCCGCCGCTGGCGCGCATCGACAGCATCAGCTTCAATCCTTTCGACTGGCAGACGCTTCCGCAAAATTTCACTATCGCTGACAGCCGTCACAGCCGGATGGATACGCAGGTGGTGCCCGACGCGGCGACCTGCCCGGAATGCCTGAAAGACATCACCCGCCCGGGTGATCGTCGTTTCGGCTACGCCTTCACCAACTGCACACATTGCGGCCCGCGTTTTACACTGATCCGCGCCATGCCTTATGACCGCCCTTCCACCAGCATGGCGGAATTTACATTGTGTCCGCACTGTCAGCAGGAATATCAGAACCCCGCCGACCGGCGGTTTCACGCGCAGCCGGTCGCCTGCCCGCAGTGCGGGCCGCAGGTCAGCGCGACGTTGCAAAATGGCGACATGCTGGCGCAAGGAGATGCGGCGCTGGAATACGCGGTTGCAGCATTACGCGCGGGTAAAATCGTCGCTATTAAAGGGCTGGGAGGCTTTCATCTGGCCTGCGATGCCACGCAGCAAAACGCGGTGATGCGGCTGCGCGAACGTAAACAGCGTCCGTCAAAACCGCTGGCGGTGATGCTGCCGGACATCGGCTGGCTGGCAGAATGCAGCGATGAAAGCCCGCCATTTGCACTGCGCGAAATGCTGGAGTCACCGGCCGCGCCCATCGTACTGGCAACGAAAAGCGCGATGTCGCCGCTGTGCGCGGCAATCGCGCCGGAACTGGACGAAGTCGGACTGATGCTGCCGTTTACCCCGCTGCATCATTTGCTGATGCAGACAGTGGATACTCCGCTGGTGATGACCTCCGGAAATGCGAACGGTTGTGCCCCCGTGCTGACTAATGCGGCTGCGCTGTTGCAACTCGATGGCATTGCAGACATGTGGCTGTTGCATAACCGCGATATCGTCCAGCGCGCCGATGATTCGCTGCTGCGTGTGACGCCGCACGGTACTGAAATGCTGCGCCGCGCACGCGGCTATGTGCCCGATGCTTTTACGTTGCCTGACGGATTCGATGCCCAGCCGTCGCTGCTGGCACTGGGCGGTGACCTCAAAAATACCTTCTGTCTGGTGCGCGGTGATCAGGCGATTCTCAGCGCACATTTCGGGTCACTCACCCGCAGCGATATTGCCGGACAGCAGCAGCAGGCGATTGAACATTTTCAGCACCTTTATGACTGTATGCCGCTGGCGGTGGCCCGTGATGCACATCCGGCGTATATCAGTCATGTGCAGGCGGAAAGTCACGGTGTACGCATGATTGATGTTCTTCATCATCACGCTCATATCACCGCGTGTCTGGCGGAACATCACTGGCCGCTGGATGGCAGCAAGGTCATCGGGCTGGCGCTTGACGGGCTGGGTTATGGTATTGCTGACGATAAAACCGGTGCCCTGTGGGGCGGTGAGTGTTTACAGGTGGATTATCTGCACTGTGAACATTTAGGCGGATTGCCTGCCGTTGCGCTGCCGGGTGGCGACCGGGCCGCGCGGGAACCGTGGCGGAATTTGCTGGCGCAGTGGCAGGCGTTTGTGCCGGACTGGCAGACACGCCCGGAGGCAAAGGTGTTGCAGGCATTTCCGTGGTTACCGCTCTCCAGAGCCATCACCGCCGGGATTAATGCCCCGCTGGCGTCTTCCTGCGGGCGCTTGTTTGATGCCGTCGCCGCCGCACTCGGCTGTACGCCTGCGCAACTGAGCTGGGAAGGCGAAGCGGCATGCCGTCTGGAAGCGCTGGCACAACGTGCACAGGGTATTTCGCATCCGGTCACGATGCCACTGCGGCATACGCCGTCGGGCACTTTTCTGGATTTAGCGACGTTCTGGCAGCAATGGCTCGGCTGGAATGCCACGCCTGCCGCACGGGCTTTCGCTTTTCACGACGCGCTGGCGCAAGGCTTTGCCGCCCTCGCCTGCTACCACGCGGTGAGAACCGGCACCCGTACTGTCGCACTGGGTGGCGGCGTGCTGCATAACCGCCTGCTGCGCCAGCTTTTACATCATTATTTAGCACCCCTTCGCGTGCTGATGCCGCAAAACGTGCCCGCCGGAGACGGCGGGCTGGCTTTGGGTCAGGCCGTTATCGCCTGCGCCCGTCTGCAATTTTCTTCTGGTTTTAACAACAAGGACTCCCATGATTAACCGTGATTTTTTTCACACACACCGTCGTGCTTTCTGGCTGCTGATCGGGCTGCTGGCAATCAATTTACTGGCCTGGGGCTGGGCACTGGTGGTGTTTCGCCACAATGCGGCGCTGGTGGCGGCGGCCTTGCTGGCTTACGGTTACGGGCTGCGTCATGCCGTCGATGCCGATCATATTGCAGCTATCGATAACGTTACCCGCAAGCTGATGCAACAGGGTCAGCGTCCGGTGGCCGTCGGGGCATTTTTCTCCCTCGGACATTCCAGCATTGTGGTACTGGCCTGCGTGGCGATCGCCGCAACGTCACTGATGTTTGGCAACAAAATTGGCTGGTTGCACGATTATGGCAGCACTATCGGCACGATGGTTTCCGCACTGTTTTTACTGATGATGGCCCTGCTGAATGCGCTGATCCTGCGCGATGTTTACCGCCGTTTTCAGAAGATCAAACAGGGCAAAAGCTTTCCGGACGCCGGAGAAACCCACGCGATGCAGGGAGGTGTGATGAGCCGGTTATTCAGCTTTGCATTTAATCTGGTGAATAAAAGCTGGCAGATGTATCTGGTGGGATTTTTGTTCGGGCTGGGTTTTGATACCGCCACGGAAATTGGCCTGTTGGGGATTTCCGCTGCGGGGGCCTCTTCCGGCATGTCCGTATGGAGCATTCTGGTATTTCCGGCGTTGTTCGCCAGCGGCATGGCACTGGTCGATTCGCTGGATAACTTTGTCATGGTCGGCGCTTACGGCTGGGCGTTCGATAAACCGGTGCGAAAGCTCTATTACAACATGACGATTACAGCCACCAGCGTGATGATCGCTCTGTTTATCGGCGGCCTGGAAGCACTCGGACTGATGGCCGATAAACTGGATTTACACGGCGGAATATGGGCGGTTGTCGAACGCCTGAATGAGAATATGGGCAGCGTCGGCTATGCAGCCGTGGCGATTTTCGTCGTGTTCTGGGGCATCTCTGTCCTTAATTATCGCCGCAAAGGCTATGACAATCTGGCGGTGTGATCCGCCCGGTATCAGGCGTCATTCGGCAAGGTAAGCTGCTTTTCCAGACGCAGTTTGTCGCCGTCCGTAATGGTTATCATAATTTGTGTTTTCCCGCCGGGCTGGACGGCAAAACGCATCTGTCCCAGAGGCTGTGGCTGATTGGCGGAAAGATTCACATTGTGGCTCTGGCGGCTGGTGCTGGTGCCTGCGGTGCTTTCCTGCAAAACAGAAACCGCCACCTGACAGGAACAGGCTTTGGTGAGACTGACCATCGGGGTAATAACATAATTCTGCGCCTCGTTGTGCGTATCAAACCAAAGCTGGTTGGACATCACGGCGGCGATCAGCAGTAAGTGCATAGCGTTTATCCTCAGGGTTCCGTCGAAAAAAAACAGGGCTAGTGCCCTGTTCTGCTTTACTCCTCCCCTTCGCAGGGGAGGGAACACTAATCAGTTTTGTGACGCGTAGGCCAGGTTCGCGGTACCGACCTGAGTAATGCTGGTCAGAGAGCCATTGGCACCTTGTGAAGCCTGGGCATAGTTGCCTGAACCGTTCTGGGACACGAGCACTTTGCTGCCGTTAGCGCTCTGAGAAACGTTAGCGCCGTTGTATTCACCTTTTTGTACCACACTGATCAGGCTGCCATCACCGGTCTGAGTCGTCCCGGCGCTATTTCTGTAGCCATCCTGACTGATTGCGGTCAGCGATTTTTGTGCGCCAGATTGAGTGGCATTCGCCAGGTTTGCCGTGCCCTGCTGGTAAATCTGAATTTCAGAATTCCACTGAGTGGCTGTGAATGTCGGCACAGTTGATGAAGGTGGATTATGACCGTGGTCAGAGCCCCCCCCGCCATGACCAGGACTGGTTGCAAATGCACTGCCACTGACGACTAAAGCGGAGACTGCCACAATTTTCCAAAGTTTCATGATGCTACCCCATTGGTTTAATATCGGATGTTTGGTGTGTTAATGCTGTGTCACTCTAATCGCCATTCCTGACGAATTTTGCACGACGCCGCTGCTCTGGTTCGTACCATTCTGGCGAATTTCCGTCACACTCCGGCCTTTTTGCAGAATGTATGCGGTATTGCCAAAATTCTGTTGCGTAATGGATGCATCCCCGCCACCGGTTTGCGATACGTAGGCAAAATTATCGCTGCCGCTTTGGGATATATCCGCGTTATTTCCATTACCTCGCTGATTCACCAGCGCAGTATTCTCTGACCCGGACTGACGGATAACGCCGGAATTTCCAGAACCCGTCTGATAAGTGGTGGCCAGATTGTTATTACCGTTCTGATAAATCACTGACGAATTCCCCGATGAATTCCTTGCGCCAGCAAAAATCTGATCCGGCACCTCAGAATTCATTTCCGGATAGGCCATATCAAATTGCTGTGCATGAATGCCCCAGGAGGCTGAAAGTAACGCCAGGGTCAATAAAGTCTTTTTCATTTCGTCACCCTGTATATACCGGCACCACACTTTGCTTACCGGCTAATTGCTGCTGACGAATTGATTATGGTGTTTGTTCAAAATAAGGAACTCACCCGCTCGTCGTATTTTAATTTCAGACTTCATCAAAAAGCATGAGGCGGTATTTATCATACGGATTGACCAGCGCGTCTCAGTAAAAGGTCAGCACGGCTAATCAACCCATGGCATTAATCCTAAAGTTACAGAGCAAACCGTTTTAAATAATCACAAAAATGCAACTATTCTTAATTTTCTCTGAAACTAAAACAGCCCTAAAAGAGATCCCCCGCACATTTCCACCCCTTAACAGTCGCTTAAAAATGCCTTCCCGCTGCCTTGCGGCGCGGTTTAACAGGGCATAAAGAAGCCTGCAGATGTGCTCACCTAAGTAAAATCAATACGAAAAGATAAACAAGTTTGAGTTATTTAAGGCGAAATACGCAGCCGGCTGGTGTTTGAGCCCCCTTAATTCGCAGCGCTATCTGACAAATATGCTGTCTTAACAAGGCCAAACGTTAAGATAGTGTAAATTTATTACTTAAGCCCTCTTTAATAGGGCGGAATTTAATTTCCCGGAATACATAAGGAAAGCTTTATACATTTTCAGTTACATTTTGAAACATAAATAAGCCTTGCGTAAGGTAAACCAAAAGCTAAATTGAGTCAGTACCGCACATAAACCACCTGGAAATATTATGTGCCTCAGGTTGTGAATATTTGCTACTTTCAGATATGCACAGCAAACATACAGCTATAGATTTAGCAAAATAAAATCTCAGTCTATTCCGTGCCTTTTCAATATTCAGGCAGTGGCAGACTGTGGCTATAAAAATCAGGGCAGGGTTTCATTATGAGTAATGAAGCAGCAATCAATAATAATATTCTTTTATTAGTGACCAAACCATCATTACAAGCCAGTGCTTTATTGCAACAATTAAAACAGCAACTTTGTGTCAATACCCGGCTGCATAATATCCATAAATCACTTGAGGATCAGGCGCTTCAACAGGCATTAATTCTCTTCGATATGATGGAAGCCGATCGCCGGACAATTGAACTGTGGCAAACAGCTATTAACCGCTATCACGACAACGTGAAGTTATTATTATTAAACACACCTGATAATTATCATTTTCGGGAAATTGAAACCTGGCCGGGGATCAGCGCCGTTTTTTATCTCTCCACTGACGAAGAACATCTGGTGGAAGGGATCAGAAGCGTGATCCGCGGAGAATGTTACTTCTCTCAGGGCTTCGCCAGTTACCTGATCAATCAGTCCGGTGCTTTCCGTCATCTTCACTCAGAAGAAACCGGCCTGACCCATCGTGAAAAAGAGATCCTCAATAAGTTACGTGTGGGCGCCTCGAACACGGAAATCGCGCGTTTGCTGTTTATCAGCGAGAACACCGTCAAGACGCATCTCTATAATTTATTTAGAAAAATCTCGGTTAAAAACCGTACCCAGGCGGCGTCCTGGGCGAATGACAATCTCAAGCGCTGACATCATGACTATTTGCATAAAGGGCTTCTGGCTCTGGCTGGCGCTGTTATGCGCCACCTGCCTGCATGTTCAGGCTGCGGATATAAAAGACCCGGGGCTTATCACCGACAGAACCGTGACATCGGTCGGCCACGATTTTTACCGTGGCTTTACCGGCAAATGGGAACAGAACTACCCGGAAACCATCACCATTTCAGAAAGGCCCAGCGCCCGCTGGGGGAGCTGGATCACCATAAAAATAGGTCAGGACACCCTGTATCAGACTTTGCTGTTTCCCAACCGGCGCAATTTTAATAAGGACGTCGATACCGCCATTGCCGGTGTAACCGAAGCGTTATCACGGCGGCAATTAGACAAAGCGTTACTGGGCACCGGGGATCTCGCCCATGACGAATTTTAATGCACAGCCTCTTAAGGAGAGCATCGTGAATATTCCAGTCTCAGCTTCGCGTTCAGTCATGCTGCTGGCATTGCTGACGGCGTCCCCGGTTTCCTGGGGCGGCAATATGGTTTTCCAGTTCATCAACCCGAATTTCGGCGGCAACCCGAATAATGGCGCGTTCCTGCTCAACGAAGCTCAGGCGCAAAACTCCTATAAAGACCCCGATGCGTATGACTTCGGGTCCACCTCGACGTCTGCACTGGACAATTTCACCGCCTCGATTCAGTCACAATTGCTGGGCAGCCTGATGGGCAACGTCAATCAGGGAAAACCGGGGCGGCTGGTAACACAGGACTTTATCGTGGATATCCAGAATACCGACGGACAGCTGGTGATGAATGTCACTGACCGCAAGACCGGTAAAATTTCCACTATTCAGGTTCAGGGTTTGTCCGCCACCACCAACTGATTCCGACGACCAATAAAAACAGGAACGACATCATGCGCAGCTATTTATTACTCATCGCAGTTTTTGTGTTGAGCGGGTGCCTCACAGCAGCACCGAAAGAAGCCGCAAGACCGACATTATTGCCCCGGGCGCCAAGCTATACCGATCTGACGCATTTGCCTTCGCCGCAGGGCCGGATTTTTGTGTCGGTCTATAACATTCAGGATGAAACGGGGCAGTTCAAACCGTATCCGGCCAGTAACTTCTCGACCGCCGTGCCACAAAGCGCCACGGCGATGCTGGTATCGGCACTCAAAGATTCAAAATGGTTTATCCCGCTGGAACGTCAGGGGCTGCAAAACCTGCTGAACGAACGCAAAATTATCCGTGCCGCGCAGGAAAATGGCAGTGTCGCGATCAATAATCAGCGGCCACTTTCCTCGCTGGTGGCAGCGAATATTCTGATTGAAGGCTCGATAATCGGTTACGAAAGTAATGTGAAATCAGGCGGCGTGGGGGCGCGGTATTTCGGTATCGGTGCCAGTACGCAATACCAGCTGGATCAGATAGCCGTGAACCTGCGCGCTGTCGACGTTAATACCGGCGAGGTTTTATCTTCCGTAAATACCAGCAAAACGATTTTGTCGTATGAAGTGCAGGCCGGGGTGTTCCGCTTTATCGATTATCAGCGGTTGCTGGAAGGCGAACTGGGCTACACCACCAATGAGCCTGTGATGTTATGCCTGATGTCGGCGATTGAATCCGGCGTGATTTATCTGGTAAATGACGGTATCGAACGTAACCTGTGGCAGTTGCAAAACCCGTCGGAGATCAACTCACCCATTCTGCAACGCTATAAGAACAACATTGTCCCTGCCGAATCCTGATGAGAGGCAGTTGGCGAAGGGGAACCGTGGGTTGAAACGGTTTCCCTTCTTTTTTTATCCGACAATCTCAGGTTTTGCTTTCCTCGCTTTTCATCACCTGCCGGTAATTATTCACCCGCTTTTTATCCTCAAGATTAAAGTCCGGATCGAGATAAATGCTCAGCCGTTTGATCAGCAAATCTTCAAAGACAAAGACAGTGCAGAAATGATGGCTGCCGACTTCGGACGTCGGCCAGCGGTCACCGTTTTGCATCACGCCGCGCATCTGCCCTTCCAGCACAATGGCATCTCCGTCACTCAGAAAGCGGAAAGCGTTCTGAATATGTTGGATCTTGTCGATTTCAAGCGCAAAGCGTTTACCCAGTTCCCCCAGTGAAGACTTTCCCTGCGCAGTGCCAAATTTCGGAAAAAACAGCACCACATCTTCAGCAAAGAGATCCAGTAAAGAGGCATCTGCCTGATCCAGTTTGGCGTAGAAATTCTTAACAATTTCAATGCGCTTTTCTTTCAGTTCATGTTCTGCCATTTTCACCTCGAAATTCTCCATCCAGTCCATAAGCCTAGTGACTGCCGCTGATTTTGCCAGTTATGAAGGGTCGCTCACAAAACGCTGAGGCCGCTCAGGTGAAGAGTTTTCTGCACCGGAAGCCGGAACCCTCTACACTGGCATGCGTTTTTAACAACATGTCCTCTTACACTTTCGGAGAGTCACGGATGTCTCAGTTCAACAGAGCAGGTCGCGCGATGCCGCCTCTGCCCGTTCCCACCCGCTGGTTAATCCTTGCGATTTGCCTGTTGCAGGGGTTCCTGCTGTATTACTTCTTTTCAGATCACGCGGCCATCAGATATGCCGGGTTCTCTCATAATATTTACGGCCAGACTATGGCATTAACATTACCGGTGCTGATTTCTCTGTCAGTAGTACAGCCTGGTGATCGCCGGTTCTGGGGCGGAACGGGGTTACTCATCCTGTTACTGGCGGGCATGGCAGCCTGGGCGAAAAGCAATATCGCGGCAACGTCCGGGGACAGCGTGATGGTGCCGTTTAACCTGTCGCTGACGCTGCTGGTCTTTTTTGTTTTGCCGTGGCTACAGGTGCAGGCGTTCCCGGCAGAAAGCCGTTACCGTTACGCCAACCTTTCCGCCTGCTACAGCCAGAATACGCTGTGCGCCATGCTGACGTTGCTGATGATGCTGCTGGCCGTTGGCGTGATGGCATTATGTGCCGGGCTGTTCCGGGTGATCGGCATTGAATATTTCCATGAGCTGTTTTTCGATACGCCGCTGTTTATGCATCTGGTGTTCGGCCTGCTGCTGGGCATCAGTATCGTCACCTGCCGCACGCAACCGGCGCTGATGAATACCACCCGCAATATCATCCGTTTTATTCTCAAAGGCCTGCTGCCGCTGGTGGCGTTCGTTGCGCTGATTTTCCTGTTCGCCCTGCCGTTCACCGGCCTGACGGTGTTATCGCAAGCCTGGTCCGCAGCCAGTTTGCTGACCACCATGGCGCTCGGCATTCTGCTGCTGGTTAACGTGGTACGCGAAACCGATCACGCTGAAAAACCGTATCCGCGGGCGATCCGTTTGCTGGTGAATGCGGCGATTTTACTGCTGCCGGTGTATGCCGTGCTGGCGCTGTATTCCACCGGCCTGCGCGTTTCGCAATACGGCTGGACGCCGCAACGTCTGTGGGCGGTGCTGGTGATCAGCGTCACGCTGATCGCCGCCCTTTGCTACAGTTTTTCGGTGATCGATAAACGCCCGGACTGGCTGCCGCGTATTACCCAATTCAATAAGCCGTTGTCGCTGCTGGTGGTCATTCTGTTGATGGCGGCCAACAGCCCGCTGCTCGATCCTTACCGTATCAGCGTCAACAATCAGATTGCGCGACTCGACAGCGGCAAAACGCAGGCGAAGGATTTCGATCTGAAGATGCTGCGTTTCGATACCGGTCGCCGTGGCAACGAGGCGCTGACAGCGCTGCAACAACACCCCGCGTTTACTGCCGATCCGCGCCTGCAGGTCACACTGAAAAATATGATCGCGCAGACATCACGCTGGGGCGCTTACGATGATAAAGAGCATGCTGCACTGGCGGAAAATTATCGCGTGGAAGATGCTAAGAAGATGATTCAGCTCGCGAAAGGCGCGGTATCCCCCGACGACACCTGGTGGAAAAACCTGCCGCAGTTGGATGAATACCGCAACACACTGCGCGACTGTCACAGCCTGCAGGGCGCGTGTATCGTCAATACGCTGGATTTAAACAACGACCGGCAGAAAGAAGTTTTCCTCTGTAATACGCTGGATACGCCTTCCGTCAACTGCCGTATTTACGCCAGACAGGCCGGGAAATGGGCGCAAACGGGAGAACTTTATCTGTATGAAGAAAAGGATAACCCTGCGCTGATCACTGCCCTGCGCAACGGCGAGGTCAAACCGGTAACGCGTAAATGGGCTGACGTACAGATTGACGGTAAACGCCGGGTCATTCATTACAAACACGACGAAGAATAATCGCCTCCCTTCACCGGCAGATTTCTGCCGGTGAATCCCGCTTTATTTTCCCGGCATCATGCGCAGTAAGGTGTCATCTTTGCGCAAGTAATGATGATAAATCGCTGCCAGCGCGTGCAGGCCAATCAGGTAATAACCGCAGTTTGCCAGGAATTCATGCGCCGTTTTCACCGTGCGGCGTACATCGGGATCCGGCGTCACAAACTGTGGCACCGGCCAGCCGAATAAAAACCACTCCCGCCCGCCAAACTCCAGCGTCAAAATCCCCAGCACCGGCAACGACAGAAACAGCAGATATAACACCCCATGCACTGCATGGGACGCGGCTTTTTGCCAGCGCGGCACGGGCGGCGTGATCGCCGGTGTCGCATGGCGGGTCCGCAGGAAAATGCGCACAAACATCAGCAACCAGACACAAATCCCGAAATTAAAATGCAGCAAACGCACCAGCGGCTGATTATCTTCAGGGAAATAATCACGGGTCAGCATCGCCGTGTAGGTCAGAATAATCATCAGTAACGTTGCCCAGTGCAGGCTGATCTGCGACAGCGAATAACGGGTTTTCATGAGTAATTTCCTCGCCGGAGGATAACGTGTGGAAAACAGGAATATTGCCCTGAGTATAGAAAGGAATTGCGCAGACTTTGTGGATATACCCGCAACAGGGATTAAACGCGGCAGACATTCACCTTTCCGCTCATAATGACAGGAAAAGTGAATAATTTGACCGGTGATGTTCCCTGTCTGTCCGCACCGCTCTTTATAATCAACGCACACTGAAATAGCATTGTCTGATGCGGAGTTTACGATGAAATTGATTAGCCAGAGTTTTGAGAACGGTGCACCTATCCCGGGTGAGTTTTCATTTGCCGTGAAAGATACCCAAAACCACATTGCACTTTCCGATAATAAGAACCCGCACCTGGCGTGGAGTGATGTGCCGGAAAATACCCGTTCGTTTGTGCTGGTGTGTGTGGATCCGCACGTACCAGGCCGCCCGGACGACGTGAATCAGGAAGGCAAAGTGGTGCCAGCTTCGCTGCCGCGCATCGATTTATTCCACTGGCTGCTGGTGGATATTCCGGCAGATGCTCGCGAAATCGCCGCAGGCAGTCACAGCAACAGCGTGACGCCGCACGGCAAACCCGCGCTGCCCGCCAGTGCCGGAATGCGTCATGGCATCAACGGCTATACCGCATGGTTTGGCGATGATGAAAACATGGGCGGCGACTATTACGGTTACGACGGCGCGTGCCCGCCGTGGAACGATGAACGGGTGCATGACTACGTATTTACGCTGTATGCGCTGGACATTGAAAAACTGGATTTGCAGGATAAATTCTTTGGCCCGGATGTGTTGCAGGCCATCGAAGGTCACGTTCTGGCGCAGGCCAGCCTGACCGGCACCTACACGTTAAATCCCAATCTGGATTAAAGTCCGCAGGCAGGAGAAACCATGTCCTCTGAGCAGCACAGTCACGCCGTGAGTCTTTTGCCAAATAAATTGCCGGTCAGTCATGACCGGCTTTTTTCACGGGCCGAGCCTTATCTGCAACAGCCTCATCAGGTGTCGAATTTTCGTTTTTTTGAGCCTTCGCTGCTGCGGGTAAATTCTGGTCAGCTGGCGCTGCGCCATGAAAACGGCACGTCGGTGCAGCTTGGGAATTCGGAACATCTGATCGTGGTGTCGCAGCATACGCTGGCGCACGTCAGTAAAACGCCGGACGCGGCAAACGGTTTTTTCTCGTCGCTGTATCTGGGGTTTTCACCTGCGCTGGTAGCGGAATTTTATCGCGATAACGCCCGGCTTCTGACTGCGCTGTCGCCGCTGAACGGGTTTGAAACTCTCCCGCTGGATGACGAATTACGCGATACGCTCGATTTTTGCCTGCGCGGGATCGGCAATCCGGCCAGTCATACAGTGCAGCGAAATCGTCTTACCGCCGTACTTATCGCGCTGGCAGAACGCCGCATATTGTTTATGCCGCGCGCCGCAGAACCGCTCGGTACACGTCTTACCGCCCTGCTGGCGGCCGCGCCGGAATTTGCCTGGACGGCCGCCAGCGCCAGCCAGCAACTGGCGATGAGCGAAGCCACGCTGAGAAGGCGTCTGGTGGAAGAGCAAATCAGTTTTCGCACGTTGTTGCAGGATATCCGCATGCATCATGCGATCACCCTGCTGCAAACCACGCGCTGGAATCTTTCGCAAATCGCGGATGCCTGCGGTTATCGGGCCAGCTCGCGTTTTTCCCTGCGCTTCAAAGAGCGTTTTGGCTGTTCGCCAGTCGATATTCGCTGAACAAACCGGCTGCATAAAAACAAAAAAGCCAGTCATCTGAATGACTGGCTTTCATTTATCGCTTTCAGCGCATCAGAATATTATTCGTTAACGGCCTGTTCCGGCTCCACAGGCGGTTCACCCGCCGTTTTTTTCGGTGGCAGCAAACCGTCTGCCCGGAACATCGCTTTGATGCCGCGCACCGCCTGGCGGATCCTGTCCTGATTCTCGATCAGGGCGAAACGCACATGGGTATCGCCGTAATCACCAAAACCAATGCCCGGCGACACACAAACTTTAGCGTCGGCCAGCAGACGTTTGGCGAATTCCAGTGACCCTAAATGCGCATATGCAGGCGGAATTTTTGCCCAGACATACATCGACGCTTTCGGATTTTCCACCATCCAGCCCGCTTCATGCAGCCCGCGTACCAGCACGTTACGGCGCTGGCGATATTGCTCGGCAATGTCTTTCACGCATTGCTGATCCCCTTCCAGCGCCGCGATGGCCGCCACCTGCAACGGCGTGAAGGTGCCGTAATCGTGATAACTTTTGATACGCGCCAGCGCGCTGACCAGTTCAGGATTACCGACCATAAAACCGATGCGCCAGCCCGCCATGTTGTAACTTTTCGACAGCGTGAAGAATTCCACCGCAATGTCTTTTGCACCCGGCACCTGCATGATTGACGGCGCTTTCCAGCCGTCGTATACGATGTCGGCATACGCCAGATCGTGGATCACCAGCACGTTGTATTGCTTAGCCAGTGCCACCACGCGCTCGAAGAAATCCAGCTCCACGCACTGCGCCGTCGGGTTGGACGGGAAGCCGAGGATCATCATTTTCGGCCGCGGAATGGTTTCGCGAATGGCTTTTTCCAGCTCGGCAAAGAAATCCACACCTTCAGCCAGCGGCACAGAACGCACCTGCGCACCGGCAATCACGGCACCATAAATGTGGATCGGATAACTTGGGTTGGGCACCAGAACGGTGTCGCCGTGATCGAGCGTCGCCAGCATCAGATGTGCCAGCCCTTCTTTCGAACCGATAGTGACGATAGCTTCACTTTCAGGGTCGATCTCTACCTGATAACGATCGGCATACCAGCGGGAAATCGCACGACGCAGACGCGGAATGCCGCGTGAGGTCGAGTAACCGTGCGTGTCTTCACGCTGCGCAACCTGCACCAGTTTTTCCACAATGTGCGGCGGTGTCGGGCCGTCGGGGTTACCCATACTAAAATCGATAATGTCTTCGCCACGATGGCGTGCGGCCATTTTCAGTTCAGCGGTAATGTTGAAAACATAAGGGGGAAGACGATCAATACGTGAAAAACGACGGGGTGAACTGGAATCAGCCATAATTTCCTCTGGGATACGTAAGCGCCCGGACCGTCCGAGCGACGCTGGCCGCGTAACGGCCTTCTACGAACATAACGCAGAGGAAAATGGCTGTCGAGATACTGCGCATTATTTTTTTACTGCGGACGCGGATCGCTCGCCAGCAGCCCCAGCAGCCAGTCGTTTTTCCACTCGTCGCCGATCCGGTAGCTGTCCCGTAAACGGCCTTCCATGAGGAATCCGCATTTTTCCAGCACACGGCGCGAAGCGTCGTTGCCTTCAAGCACGTTGGCCTGCAGACGGTGAAAACCACACTGGTCAAACGCAAAGTTCAGCACTTCGCGCAGGGATTCCGCTGCATAACCTTTGCGCTGATGTTCAGGCGCCAGAATGAATCCGACTTCGCCCTGTTTATAGGGCCGCCAGTCCGGGAAAAATCCGGTCAGTCCCACCGCCGCGCCGGTGTCTTTTTCGCGGATCAGCAGGCACAGCCAGAAATCACTGTAGCGATCCCAGTGACCAAGACGTTGTTCAAAACGGCTATGAACCTGTGCATGGGTTTCGATATCGCCGATAAAACGCATGACGTCCGGGGTCTGATACAGCCGCAAGAAAAATGCCCAGTCGTCAGCCTGGATGGGCTGCATGATCAGCCGCGGCGTGGATAACAAAATCATGTCGGAATGTGCTCCTGTGTCTGGCGATGGTGAAAGTCTGACCTTTTACATATAATAACCGCTGAATCCATTTGGCACGCTTATCTTTCAATCGTGCAAAGAGCCTAATCTGCCATGCCTCACATGTTCGATATGCTGCTGGCGGTCTTCGACCGTGCGGCGCTGATGCTCATCTGTCTGTTCTTCCTCACGCGAACCCCGCTGTTCCGCAAACTGCTGCACAAAGAAAATGAAACCCATACGCCGCTGGAACTGACTGCGGTCACCGCCATTTTCTCGCTGTTCGCCATTTTCGGTACGCTCTCAGGGATCAACGTCGAAGGCTCACTGATCAACGTGCGTACGATCGCGATCATGTCGGGCGGGATCCTGTTCGGGCCGTGGGTCGGGATCATTACCGGCCTGATTTCCGGCACGCACCGTTTCCTGATCGACATTCACGGACCAACGTCTGTTCCGTGCCTCATCACCAGTATTACCGCAGGTTTCCTTTCCGGTTATATCAATAAGAAAGTCAAAAAATCACTGCACTGGAAAGTCGGCATTCTGGGCGGCATGCTGTGCGAAACGCTGACCATGATCCTGATTTTACTGATGGCGCGACCGTTTTCGCTCGGGCTGGATATCGTCATGAACATCGCTGCACCGCTGATCCTCGGAGCCAGTTCCATCGGCCTGATTGTGTTGCTGGTGCAAAGTGTCGAGGATGAAAAAGAGGTGATTGCCGCACGGCAGGCGCGGCTGGCGCTGGATATTGCCAATAAAACGCTGCCGTACTTTCGCAATATAGATGGCCGTAACATAGAAGGCAGGAATATCAACGCCGAATCCCTGGCCAGTATCTGTAGCATTATTCGTGATGATATCGACGCCGATGCGGTGGCGATCACTGATACCAAAAACATTCTGGCGTACGTCGGCGTGGGTGCTGAAGAGTATAATATCGGCCATGAAACGCTGAGTGAGATGACCAAAGCGACGCTGGAAAGCGGTGAAATCACGGTCAGAAACAACGATGAAATGCACCGTACGCCGCAAATTCACTCGCTGATTATTATTCCGCTGTGGGAAAAAGGCGAAGTCACCGGCTCGCTGAAAATCTATTATTGCGACCCGCACCGCATCACTTATTCGCTGAAAGTGATGGCGATCGGGCTGTCGCAAATTATGTCGACGCAGATGGAAGTATCACGCACCGAACAGTTGCGCGAGATGGCCAATAAAGCCGAAATGCGGGCGTTGCAGAGCAAGATAAATCCCCATTTTCTGTTTAACGCGCTGAATGCGATTTCGTCGTCTATCCGCGCCCGCCCCGACGTGGCGCGCCAGCTCATCATCAACCTTTCCCGTTATCTGCGTTATAACCTGGAACTGAACGATGAACTGATCGACCTGCGCAAAGAACTTCATCAGGTACAGGATTACATCGCCATTGAGCAGGCGCGGTTCGGCAGCAAACTGACGGTGATTTATGACATTGATGACGACATTTCGGTGAAAATCCCCAGCCTGCTGATCCAGCCGCTGGTCGAAAACGCCATTGTGCACGGCATCCAGAAATGCAGCGGAAAAGGCGTGGTGGTGATTTCAGTGAAGCATCAGGCTGACGGTATCAGGGTGTCAGTAAAAGATACCGGCCACGGTATTAATCAGGAAACCATTGAACGTGTGGCACGCAATGAAATGCCCGGCAACAAAATCGGCCTGCTCAATGTGCATCACCGCGTTTCATTGCTGTATGGTCAGGGCCTGAGCATCCGCCGTCTTGAGCCAGGCACCGATATTTCGTTTGTTATTACCCACGCTCCTGCAAAAGTCACGCAAGCCCTTGAGAGCAAAATAGCCTGACTACAGGGACGCTTTTTCATTTTACCCGCCCGCCTTTCGGGCCATCGCACCGGGAGATAATTCAGTGAAAGCGATTATCGTCGAAGATGAAGTACCGGCTCAGGAAGAGCTGAGTTATCTGATTAATACCCACAGCAGCATCAGCATTGAAGCAATATTGGATGACGGGCTGGACGTGCTTAAATACCTGCAATCACATGAAGTGGACGCGATTTTTCTCGATATCAGCATCCCTTCCCTTGACGGCGTATTACTGGCGCAAAACATCAGTAAGTTTGCGCATAAACCTTATATCGTGTTTATCACCGCCTATAAGGAGCACGCCGCAGAAGCCTTTGAAATCGAGGCATTTGATTACATTCTTAAGCCTTATCACGAGTCACGCATTGTCACCATGCTGCAAAAGCTGGAGTCACATTTTCGCCGGGATAAAGAGCTGACAGTGAAGGAACCGGGCGATAAACCGGAAGGTGTTGCCCCCGTCGCGGGCAGCACCCCGCGTGTCAGTCACAGCATCAATCTGATCAAAGATGAGCGGATTATCGTTACCGATATCAACGATATTTATTACGCCGCCGCGCAGGAAAAGGTCACGCAGGTATATACCCGCAAAGAAGAATTCACCATGCCGATGAACATCACCGAATTATGCAACCGCCTGCCGGAGGAGCATTTTTTCCGCTGTCATCGTTCGTACTGCGTGAATTTGTCGAAAATCCGCGAGATCGTGCCGTGGTTTAACAACACCTACATTTTGCGCTTAAGTGATCTGGATTTTGAAGTGCCGGTGAGTAGAAGCAAGGTGAAGGAATTCAGGCAGTTAATGCGGTTTTGATCGGGCTTTTGAAATAGAAAGCCCGATTCTTCCGCTAAGTCATTGGAGTTGCAGCAAGGCGGCAAGTGAGAAGATCCCGATGAGCTGACTGATGTCAGTGATTCGGGTCTTCGAGCGCAGCCAACACCGCTGCAACTTCAAGGACGAAGAGGAAGGCCGATAGACTGACGCAGGTACGCCCCGGCACCCACAAGCCCCGGCTGATCGTGCGTGATCAGGAACACCGGAATATCCATCAGGTAATCTTTGAAGCGGCCTTTGTCTTCAAACGCGGCACGAAAACCGGAAGCTTTGAAGAAGTCCAGGAAGCGCGGAACAATGCCGCCGGCAATGTACACGCCGCCGAAGGTCCCCATGTTCAGCGCCAGGTTGCCACCGAAACGCCCCATGATGACGCAGAACAGCGACAGTGCGCGGCGACAATCCAGATTTTCATCTGCCAGCGCCAGTTCTGTCACGTCTTTCGGTTTGAAGTTTTCCGGCACGCGGTTATCTGATTTAACAATGGCACGGTAGAGATTCACCAGCCCCGGACCGGAGAGAATACGCTCGGCAGAAACGTGCCCCATTTCGGTACGCAACTGCTCAAGAATGATGTCTTCTTCTTCGCTGTTTGGCGCGAAATCAACATGGCCGCCTTCGCCCGGCAGACTCAACCATTGGTTATTGGCATGAATTAAGTGTGCGACGCCCAGCCCCGTGCCAGCACCGTAAATCACTGCCGGTTTGCCGTCCTGCGCTTTTTTACCGCCGAACTGCAACAGGTCATCTTCTTTCAGCATCGGGATCGCCATCGAAACAGCGGTGAAGTCATTGATCACTTCCAGATGTTGCAGGCCAAGGTTTTTCTTCATTTCGGCAATGGAAAAGGCCCACGTATGGTTGGTCATGGCCACCCAGTCGCCAGTGATCGGGCAGGCGATGGCAATACATGCATCCTCAACATCCTGATGCTGCTGCGCGAGGTACTCACGCACCACGGCTTCGAGGCTGTCGTAATCCAGCCCGGAGAAAGTCTTAGACTGAGAAATATCGCCGCTGTCCAACGCGCAAAGCGCCAGGCGGCAGTTGGTGCCCCCGACATCGCCCACCAGGGAGTATTTGGTCATGTTATTCTCCGCAAAAGTAAATTCATTATGCTGCGCATTTGCGCCAAATTCGTGTGGGCAAAATAGCGGTAATTGCTATACGCTGCAACGCAGTTTTGAAGCAACCCACATTTATGCAGCATGCCACACAAAATAATGTCGACAGCCCGCAAACCGACTTTGCCGGGATTCATCTAAGCTATCAGAGCAAACAAAATTATAAAGTAAGGAAATACGTGCATGTTCCATCCCCGCACCAGAGTCATGTTAGCTTTTGCCCTGCCCGCGATCATTATTGGCGTGATGTCCAGCCTGGTTCTGGTATTCGTCATGATGATTTCTGGCGCGCTGCAAAATCTGCTGTGGGAGAACATTCCCGCCGTGCTGAATATCAATACACAATCCGCCAGCTGGACGCTGTTTATGCTGACACTGACCGGCATTGGCGTCGGCGCCATCATTAAGTATATGCCAGGCCACGCCGGGCCGGATCCTGCCACGGAATCTCTGATTGGCGCCCCGGTGGCAGTCAGCGCTTTACCTGGGCTGGCGCTGGCGCTGATGGTCGGACTGGCAGGCGGTGTCAGTCTGGGGCCGGAACATCCGATTACAGTGATTAATATCGCGCTGGTGGCGGCAATAGGATCCCGTTTATTGCCCGCAGTGCCAACGACGGACTGGGTGATCCTGGCGGCGGCCGGGACTATCGGCGCGTTGTTCGGCACGCCGGTGGCAGCCGCGCTGATTTTTTCGCAAACCCTCGGCACCAGCAAAGATGTGCAGTTATGGGATCGCCTTTTTGCGCCATTGCTCGCCGCGGGCGCTGGCGCCATCACCACCGATCAGTTTTTTCAGCCCGATTTTTCGCTCAGCATTCCGTCGTATGACGCCGCCAGCCTGATGGATATTTTCAGCGGGTCAGTCGTGGTGCTGATTGCCATCGCGCTGGGGATGATTGCCGTCTGGTTGTTCCCGCATGTTCACCGGATGTTTAACAATATTCAGAATCCGGTATTGCGCCTGGGTATTGGCGGGTTTGTGCTGGGTTTACTGGCGCTGACAGGCGGGGAAATTACCCTGTTTAAAGGGCTGGATGAAATGAAGGAACTGGCACATTCCAATGCGTTGTTTGAGATGGGGCCGTTGCTGGCGATCACCCTGACCAAACTGGCGGCGTTAGTGGTGGCGGCAGCCTGCGGTTTTCGTGGCGGACGCATTTTCCCGGCGGTGTTTGTCGGGGTATCGCTTGGCCTGATGTTGCATCAGTACGCACCGGATGTGCCGGCGGCGGTGACCGTTTCATGCGCCGTCATGGGCATGGTGCTGGTGGTGACACGCGACGGCTGGCTCAGCTTGTTTATGGCCGCAGCGGTGGTGCCGGGGCTGAAATTATTGCCGCTACTGTGCATCGTGATGCTGCCAGCCTGGCTGATGCTGGCAGGTAAACCGCTGATGCAGGTGGCAAAACAGCGGCTCAACCGGCCGGTCCCGGAAGAAGATTAATCCTGCTTTAGTGCAAACTCCGCCGCCGCCAGCGCATGAATGGCGGTGGTGTCAAAAACCGGCACGCTCGCGTCTTCAGCGCCCACCAGCAGGGTGATTTCGGTACATCCGAGAATAATGCCTTCCACGCCCTGCTGTTCTAATTTGCCAATAATCCGCCGGTATTCTGCGCGGGAATCCTCCTTAATCCTGCCCAGGCACAGCTCTTCATAAATAATGCGATGAACAATCCCGCGGTCAGCTTCATCCGGCGTCACCACGTCAATCTGATGTTTTTCCTGCAAACGTCCGCGATAGAAATCCTGTTCCATGGTGAAACGCGTGCCGAGCAGACCGATTTTATACAGCCCCTGTCCGGTGATTTTGTCAGCCGTCGCATCGGCGATATGCAGCAGCGGCAGGCCGCCGATCCGTTCGATATCGTCTGCCACTTTATGCATGGTGTTGGTACACACAACGATGACCTCCGCCCCTGCACGCGCCAGTGAATTCGCGGCGTTACCAAGAATTTCACCCGCCTGCTGCCAGTCACCAGCCATTTGCAGCTTTTCGATTTCATAAAAATCGACGCTGTAGAGAAACAGTTTGGCAGAATGCAATCCCCCCAGTTGCTGCTTCACATGCTCGTTAATCATGCGGTAATACGGCACGGTAGATTCCCAGCTCATGCCACCAATCAACCCTAACGTTTTCATTTGCACACCCTGTGTTTATGCGGATGGCAAAACCATAACCGACAAAAAGCCCGCGGACAAAGAAAATGTCGGCGGGCTTTTTTGTGCATTCAGCGATGCGGATTAATGTTTGGCCGGGCAATCCTCTGCGGCCAGACGGCGGTCCATCCAGCGCTGGCGCAACGTGTCGTAAACCCAGTTGTAGGCCACGGTATACGGCAGGAAGAACAGGAAGAACCCGACTTCCAGCATAAAGGCGTCCAGCAGCCCGATCCCCAGCCACAGTGCGGCAACCGGCAGACCAATCATAATAAATCCACCTTCGAACCCCAGCGCGTGCGCCACGCGGATTTTAAATGTCCGCACCACGCGGGAAACCGGCCAGAATTTGTCGAACAGGCTGTTATAAACGATGTTCCAGACCATCGCTGTCGTCGACAGCATGATCGCCAGCGCGCCCATTTCCCAGACCGGTTTGTTCAGCGCCCAGGCTGCTGCCGGTGCCGAAATCAGTACCGCGATTGTTTCAAAACCCACCGCGTGGAAAATGCGTTCGCCGAACGTTTTCTGAGAGATATTCCGTGTTTGCTTAGACATAAAAACCTGCCTGACTCCTGATCATTGTTACGTGACGGCTGTCACAGGCAGTCATTATCATCACTAAATGAGATAGTTAAAAGATAGAAAGTATCGATAAAATAGATAGATCAGAATCAGAAGGAGTACCTGATGCGCTATTCACCGGAAGCCCTGATGGCTTTTGTCGAAGCGGCCGATACCGGATCGTTTTCAGCAGCGGCGCGTAAACTGCGCAAGAGTCAGTCGAGTGTCAGTACGGCGATCGCCAATCTGGAAGTGGATTTAGGCGTAACACTGTTTGACCGCCAGAGTCGCCAGCCGGTGCTGACACCAGCCGGACAACGCGTGCTCAGCCACGTTCAGGCGATTCTGGCGGCCAGCGAACGCCTCGATGAGCTGGCGGTGCGTTTATCGACGCAGGTGGAAACCCGCCTGACGTTTGTGCTGTCTGACACTTACCAGCCGACTCACCACGAGGCGCTGCTGCGCCGGTTTGAACGCCGGTATCCGGATATCGAATTTGAATGTCAGATCGCCGAAGATCAGGATGTGATCGACCTGTTGCAGTCTGGCCGTGCCCATGTCGGCATGGTGGAAGTACAGGCGAGTTATCCGCCGGACATTGGTGTGGCGCGTTTACCGGAACAAACGGATATGTCGGTATTTTGCAGCCGTGAACATCCGCTGGCAAAAATCACCGATCTGCAACCGGAGCAGTTGCACACCTTCCGCCAGCTTTGCCTGCAGCCTTACAGCCGTCGTGAAATGCCGCGGGCGCGGGGTCAGATCTGGTCAGCGCCCAGTTATCTGATGTTGCTGGAAATGGCGGAACAGGGATTTGGCTGGGCGACACTGCCGCACTGGCTGGTGAAACAGTTCGGACATGACAAACTGGTCAGCCTGCCGATGCGCGGCTGGCCGAAGCAGATATCGGTGGATGCGGTCTGGAGTAAAAACAATCAGCCCGGTCCGGCGGGTTGGTGGTTCATCGACCAGCTGACTGCCCCGCCATCACCGGAAACTGATTTATTGCCCTGAGTTACGCTGCGCCAGCGATTTAGTCACTGAATTGAGCAGTTCAGGAATATCCATTTTTGGCAAAATGACTTCTATCCAGGCCATCTGCCGCCGTGCGGTGGCCTTTGCTATCGCTTCTTTCAGCGCCTGCGGCGAATCCGCCCGCGCACTGAAGACTTCTTTACCGCCGAAGGCCGCCGGGAACTGTGTCCAGTTCCACTGCGCGATGTCGTTGTAGCGCTGGGTTTCGCCGTGTATCGCCCGTTCGACGGTATAACCGTCATTGTTAATCACAAAAATAATCGGCGGCAGGCCATAACGGATGGCGGCACCTAATCCCTGCAAGGTGAGCTGTGCGGAGCCATCGCCAATCAGCAGCACGACACGGCGATCCGGTACGGCAATCTGTACACCAAATGCGGCGGGCAGCGTGAAACCGATTGAGCCCCATAACGGCTGGACGACGAACTGGCAATCCTGCGGCAAATTCAGCGCCGCCGCACCAAAACAGGCGGTGCCCTGCTCAGCGACCAGCACATCTCCCGGTTGCAGGAAATCCTGAATCTGTTGCCAGAAGGCATATTGTCCGAGGCTGTTATCGTGCGACAACGGCAATGCGTTGTGTTTAACAGGATAAGGCGTCCGGCCGGAAGCCAGTTCAGCGGTGAGGCGGTGCATCACGCTGACCGTTTTTTCGAGCGGCAGCTGATGGAAGATCTTATCGCCCACGCGGGCAAAAAAGGGCTGAAGGTCGATGCATTTTCCGGACGGAAGCTGCTGGGTAAAACCGGCGGTGATGGTGTCAGTAAATTTCACCCCGACCGTGATCACCACATCAGCCCCTTCAATCGCTTCTTTCGTTGACGGTGCGCTGGCGGCCCCCGAATAAGTGCCAGCAAAATGCGCCTGCTGCTCGTTGAATAAACCTTTACCCATCAGCAATGTTGAATGCGCCAGCGGCACTTCTTCCATCCACTGTTCCAGCGCCTTTTTAACCTTGAAGCGGTCTGCCAGAAAATCCGCCAGCAACGAAACACGGCTTGCGCCCCGCAACTGCTTTTCAGCGGCGGCAGTAAAAGCTTCCAGAGAAGAAGCCGAGAAAGGCGGCTGACGCGCAGGTAACGCATGCGCACGGGTACTGACCGGCAAAGCGGCCACATCGCTGGGCAATAACAGGTAACCCGGCCGCGAGCTGTACATCACTTCTTCAATCACACGGTCGATTTCAGCCAGGGCATTTTCCGGTGTGAGGGACGCCTGCGCCACGCTGACCGGAGCTGACATCCGCATGAAATGACAGAATTCGCCATCTCCCAGCGTGTGATGCAGCAGCTCACCTTTACGCTGAGACGTCAGCGCTGGCGCACCCACGATATGCACGACGGGCACATATTCCGCATAACTACCGGCAATGCCATTCAGTGCGCTCAGTTCGCCGACACCAAATGTCGTCAGCAACGCCGCAATACCTTTGGTACGGGCGTAACCATCTGCGCCATAGGCGGCATTTAATTCATTGGTACAGCCAACCCAGGTGATTTGCTGATGATTAATCACACTGTCGAGGAATTTCAGATTGTAATCGCCCGGCACGCCAAACAACTCGGAGATCCCGCTGAGTGATAAACGATCTAAGAGATAGTCACCTACTGTGTATTCATTAACCATGACGATCCTCTGTGAAAAATAAAGTAACCAGTTAATCCCACTAATATGAGTATTACTCCAAACCGGGGGACAGCACATTTATTATTCGAAATAAGGCATGGCAACGCAGAGTTACACCCCTGCACTGTGTTAATGCAGGGAAGCGGATTCAGCAGTAAAGGTAATAGGCAGGAAGAATAGTCACGGTAATCAACGATCCTGCGTACAAGGATTGTTCCGGATGTGATCTGATTAGCTGGAAATGCTTGTGAAAGCGCATACACTAAAATTGGTTTTTTATGACATTTATAACCTTCTGTTCACTTCTGAATTTATTATAAGGACTCACATGGTGTATCAAGCCAGTCCAACCCGTTACGAGAATATGGAATACCGTCGCTGTGGCCAGAGCGGTCTGAAACTGCCCGCCGTTTCCCTGGGTTTGTGGCATAACTTCGGCGATAACGCCCATTTTGAGAATGGCCGGAAACTGATCCGCCATGCTTTCGACCATGGGATCACCCATTTCGATCTGGCCAATAACTACGGCCCGCCTCCGGGTTCGGCAGAACAGCATTTCGGCCGCATCCTGCAGGAAGATTTATTGCCTTATCGCGATGAGCTGATTATTTCCTCCAAAGCCGGTTACACCATGTGGGACGGCCCGTACGGAGACTGGGGCTCGAAAAAATATCTGGTCGCCAGCCTGAATCAGAGCCTGAAACGCATGGGGCTGGAGTACGTGGATATTTTCTATCATCACCGTCCTGACCCTGACACACCGCTGGAAGAAACCATGGCCGCGCTGGATTTGATCGTGCGTCAGGGCAAAGCCCTGTACGTCGGTTTGTCGAATTATCCGGCAGAACGCGCCAAAAAAGCGTTTGAAATCCTGAAAGATCTTGGCACACCGTGCCTGATCCATCAGCCGAAATATTCCATGTTCGAGCGCTGGGTTGAGGCTGATCTGCTGGATACGCTGGCGGATAACGGCGTCGGGTCTATCGCCTTCTCACCGCTGGCAGGCGGCGTGCTGACTGACCGTTATCTGGCGGGCATTCCTGAAGATTCCCGCGCAGCCAGCGGCAGTAAGTTCCTGACAGCAGATCAGCTGACGGAAGAGAAGCTGGCAAAAGTGCGTAAGCTGAATGATATTGCGCAGGCACGCGGTCAGAAGCTGTCGCAGATGGCGCTGGCGTGGGTTCTGCGCGGCGACCGCGTGACGTCCGTCCTGATTGGTGCCAGTAAAACCAGCCAGATCGACGATGCCGTGGGCATGGTCTCTCACCGTCATTTCAGCACAGAAGAACTGGCGGCGATCGAAGGGATTTTAGTGTAAGCGATTACCCTGCGGTATAAAAAACGCGCCTTTATGGAGGATTCGTAAGTAAACCGTTAAGGCGCGTAAATCATTCAAAACAGGATTGTAAGCAATAGTACCGGTGCCCTCTTCCCCTTATAACTGTCAGCATAAATTATAAGGAATCTGGGGCCACTCATGTTAAAGCCGGTACTTTTTGCCACATTGTTCTTTACCCTGCTCCCTGCGGCGGTACCCACCGTGCAGGCCAGCAGCTTCAGCCTGAATACGCCGGGCCTTTCTATCAATATCGGTGATCGCGACAGGCGGGGTTATTACTGGGACGGCTATGACTGGCGTAACCCAGGCTGGTGGAATGGTTACCGTGGTCACCACTATGGTGCACGCAGCCCGCGCGGCTATTACTGGGATGGTTATCGCTGGCGCGATCATGGCTGGTGGAACGAACGCCATCCTCCACGTCGTCCGATGCCGCCACCGCGTTATCATCACAGCGACCACGGACGTCCGCATTATGATCACCGCCGCGGGCCGGATCGGGGTCGCGGCCATGATGATCGCCGGGGCGGGCATGGCGATCACCGCCATTAATCAACGGAATAAAACAAAAACGGGACAGCGCAAACTGTCCCGTTTTTTATTATCTGTCGCTGGCGAAGGCGTTATTTCAACATACCTGTCAGCAGATAAAGGTTAAGGCTGACGACGATCAGCACGATGACCCGCCCCGCCCACTGCACGGTTTTAGTATTCACCATCTCGCCCATCAGGCTGCGGTTACCGGTAAAAGCCAGCAACGGCAGCAATGCCAGCGCAATCCCGAAGCTCAGCAATACCTGGCTCATCACCAAAATACGTGTGGCATCTAATCCCATCAGGATCACAATAAAAGACGGCATCATGGTCACCGTACGGCGAACCCACAGCGGAATGTAGAATTTCACGAACCCTTGCATCACTACCTGTCCGGCCAGCGTGCCGACAACTGTAGAAGATAAACCGGCTGCCACCAGACTCAGACCGAAGGTGGTCGCGGCAGCGTGGCCGAGCAACGGTTGCAGCGTCAGATAGGCTTCATCCAGCTCACTGATCCCGCTGTGTCCGCTGAAATGGAATGCCGCCGCAGCCGTCGCCATCATCGCCAGATTCACAAAACCGGCGATGGTCATGGCAATACCGACATCCAGCTTGGTGGCTGAATAACGCTGCGCTTTGGACGCCTTGCCGCCCCGCTGAGTCAGCGAAGAGTGCAGATAAATGACATGCGGCATAATGGTCGCGCCGAGCACACCCGCGGCCAGATACACCGAATCAGCGGTTGGCAGTGCGGGGATTAACATGCCTTTGCCCAGCGCCAGCATGCTTGGCTGCGAGAAGAACAATTCAACAATATAAGCCGCAGCAACAAACAACAGTAAACCGGCGATCACCAGTTCCAGCGGCTTTTGCCCGCGTTTTTGCAGCCCAAGGATAATAAAGGTGGCAATCCCGGTAAGTACTGCGCCCTGTAACAGGGAAACCCCGAGAAGCAATTTGAAGCCTATGGCGGCGCCAATAAATTCGGCCAGATCGGTGGCCATTGCGATAATCTCCGCCTGCACCCAGTAAGCCCAGACGGCCGGACGCGGGAAACGATCGCGGATATGTTCGGCCAGGTTTTTGCCGGTCGCGATACCGAGTTTGGCAGACAACAACTGGATCAACATCGCCATGACGTTGGCCCATACCACCACCCACAGCAACTGATAGCCATAAGAAGCACCGGCCTGAATATTCGTCGCAAAGTTGCCCGGATCGATATAACCAATGGCGGCGATAAAGGCCGGTCCCATCAGTGAAAGCTTCATCTTTCTGGACGCGCGGCCTGCAGATTCGGCCCGGCTGTTCAGCATAGTTAGTTAACCCTTACAATTATTACGCTTACATCAATGATATCTAATTGATAATGATTATCAAGTGCATTTGGAATGATCTGAGTGATTACTCTGATAGGCAGCAGCAGTAAGCGAGAAGGTAATAACTGAGGGGGTGATTCGCTCACCCGGCTTCAGAAAGCCAGACGCAGCGCACTTTCCTAAAACAGACATTAACGGGCCAGATTCAGAACGCATTACGGCACATGATAAAACTAGCACAGGAATGCTAATTGTGCTTAGTTTTATTAACATCTTGATTTTTTGTGTGATGGGCCGCGATTTGTTGCAATTCGTGTCTGTAATTTCTATATTTGCAATCGACTTCACGTTTTAAATGTACGCGTTACATAAAATGACCGTCGAAATATAGCCTGCCTCTAATTTGGAGCACCCATGTCCCGAATATTGCACTTTGTATTAGCGTTGGCCGTTGTCGCTGCACTCGCTTTACTGGTGAGCCGTGACCGGAAAAATATCCGTTTACGCTTCATCGTTCAGCTGTTGGTCATCGAAGTCTTGTTAGCCTACTTCTTCCTGAATTCTTCTGTTGGTTTAGGTTTTGTGAAAGGCTTCTCAGACTTGTTTGAAAAATTATTAGGATTCGCTGCGGAAGGGACCGGCTTCGTATTTGGAGGCATGAGCGATAAAGGATTAGCGTTCTTCTTCTTGAAAGTCTTGTGTCCGATCGTGTTTATTTCTGCGTTGATCGGTATTTTACAACACATTCGTGTACTGCCTTTCGTCATCCGTATTATCGGTACGGTTCTGTCGAAAATTAATGGCATGGGAAAACTGGAATCTTTCAACGCCATCAGCTCCCTGATTTTGGGTCAGTCAGAAAACTTTATCGCGTATAAAGATATTCTGAGCAAAATGTCTGAAAAACGTATGTACACCATGGCTGCCACAGCAATGTCGACGGTTTCTATGTCGATTGTGGGTGCGTACATGACCATGCTGGAACCGCGCTTTGTTGTTGCTGCGCTGGTGCTCAACATGTTCAGTACCTTCATCGTACTGTCGTTGATCAACCCTTATAAGGTTGATTCAGAAGAAGACCTGCAAATCGGTAATACGCACCAGGGTCAGAGCTTCTTTGAAATGCTGGGTGAATACATCCTGGCAGGCTTCAAAGTGGCTATCATCGTTGCAGCCATGTTGATTGGTTTCATCGCACTGATTTCATGCCTGAATGCGTTGTTCGACGTGGTATTCGGTATCACCTTCCAGGGCGTGCTGGGTTATGTCTTCTATCCATTCGCGTGGATGATGGGCGTACCAAGTCACGAAGCCTTGCAGGTAGGCAGCATCATGGCAACCAAACTGGTTTCCAATGAATTCGTTGCGATGTTGGATCTGCAGAAAGTAGCAACCGAACTTTCACCACGCGGCGTGGGCATCCTGTCCGTGTTCCTGGTGTCTTTCGCAAACTTCTCTTCCATCGGTATCGTTGCCGGCGCTATCAAAGGCCTGAACGAACATCAGGGCAACGTGGTTTCACGCTTCGGCCTGAAACTGCTGTACGGCTCAACGCTGGTCAGCGTGTTGTCTGCTTCTATCGCGGGTCTGGTACTGGCGTAAGTAAGCAAATACAGAACGACGAGAAAGGCGCTCCGGCGCCTTTTTTTATGTCTGCGATTCAGCGCAGTAAAACAGGCAGGAGAAATGACAAAGCGCCAAAAGCAAAAAACCCGCCGAAGCGGGTTTCTTTAATATTTGGTGGAGATAAGCGGGATCGAACCGCTGACCTCTTGCATGCCATGCAAGCGCTCTCCCAGCTGAGCTATACCCCCACACGAGGTCGTACACATTTACTTTTTTGTTTCCCTGGGAAGGAAACAGCCAACTTACTCTGGAAAGGAAGTTGGTGGAGATAAGCGGGATCGAACCGCTGACCTCTTGCATGCCATGCAAGCGCTCTCCCAGCTGAGCTATACCCCCAATTCATGCCCGTAAAAACGGGTGAGCGGGGCGCATAATATGAAACGTCGCTACCCCTGTCAACGGCTAAATCCGTTTCTCAATTCAAGCGCTGAAAAAGCCGCCAAATCCCCCATTCCACAGGGAAAAATCCTCTGCCATCAGGGAAATTTTCAGACAGACGCTTTGTTTTACAATTTGTCCGCCAGCCCGCATTCTTCCTAGCTTTCTGATCTGCTTACGCATTTCCTTAACATCTATGTCCGAATGATTAATGAAATGTTAGCAGACTATGATAATCGCCTTGTTTTGAGATAAATCTCAGAATAGACTTCTCGCGCAATAATCATAACTTACACCATTCGAGCACTCCCATGTCCTTGTATTCACCTAAAGAAATCGCATCCATCGCCGTCACAGCGGGCGTTAATAAAAGCCGCGCCACCGTGTTGAATTTGTTAATTTTGGGCTTTCTGGCTGGCGCATTCATCGCCACCGGTTTCCTTCTGGATCTGCATGTAATAGGGACATTACCTGCATCCTGGGGTTCATTCAGTAACTTGCTTGGCGCTGCCGTCTTCCCGGTAGGCATCATTCTGACCGTGTTAGCAGGGGGAGAACTGCTGACCGGTAATATGATGACCTTACCTATCGCCTGGTTCGCGCGTCAGATCAGCCTTTACGCGGTGCTGCGTAACTGGTTCTGGGTCACTGTCGCTAACCTGCTGGGCAGCCTGGCAGTGGCCTATTTCTTCGGCCACGTTCTGGGGCTGACGGAAGGCGCTTTCCTGAGCAAAACGGTGGCAACCGCCACCGCGAAGGTCAACGCTGACTTCATGCATGCGTTCATTTCCGGTATCGGCTGTAACTGGCTGGTGTGTCTGGCAATCTGGCTGGCCTTCGCCAGCAAAGAAGTTGGCGGCAAAGTGATCGGCATGTGGTTCCCGGTTATGGCGTTCGTGGCCATCGGCTTCCAGCACGTGGTAGCAAATATGTTCATCGTGCCTGCGGCAATCTTTGCCGGTGCGCTGAGCTGGTCAGAATACCTGCCTAACTTCGTGGCCGTGTTCCTCGGTAACGCCGTAGGTGGTGCGGGCTTTGTTGGCCTGATGTATTTCCTGGCCTACCGCCCGACCATTGAAACACCGGCAACTGAACAACGTTAATTAAGACGTTTTTCACACCCGGGTTTTACGAAAAGAAAAAGCCAGCCGGTTTCCCGCGCTGGCTTTTTTATCGCTATTTAACCGCCATTACTGTGCTTGTGTTTCGCGCTCAGCAATAAAGGCTAACGCCATATCGATACGCGCCAGCACACGGCTCTGGCCGATAGCGTGAACGGTGACGTCAACACCCGGTGACTGGCCTGCGCCCGTTACCGCAACGCGCAGTGGCATCCCGACTTTACCCATTCCCACTTCCAGCTCATCCGCCGTGCCCTGAATCGCATGGTGAATGTTTTCAGCGGTCCAGTCAGTGATAGCAGCCAGTTTGGCGCGAACCACTTCCAGCGGCTGACGTGCAACCGGGCGTAAGTGTTTCTTCGCCGCATCGGCATCAAACTCTGCAAAATCCTCGTAGAAGTAACGGCAGGACTCCGCCATCTCTTTCAGCGTCTTGCAACGCTCGCCCAGCAGGGTCACGATTTCAAACAGCTGCGGACCGTTACGGGTTTCGATACCCGCCTGCTCAACATGCCACAGCAGATGGGTCGCCACGTAATGCGGATCCATCGTGTTAATGTAGTGATGGTTCAGCCATTGCAGTTTTTCAGTGTTAAACGCACTGGCAGATTTGCTGACGTTTTCCAGTGAGAACAGCGCTTTCATTTCGTCGCGGCTGAAAATTTCCTGATCGCCATGAGACCAGCCCAGACGCACCAGATAGTTCAGCAGCGCTTCCGGCAGATAACCGTCATCACGGTATTGCATCACGCCGACCGCACCGTGGCGTTTGGACAGTTTTTTACCGTCGTCACCCAGAATCATAGAAACGTGCGCGTAAACCGGTACCGGCGCGCCCAGCGCTTTCAGGATATTAATCTGACGCGGCGTGTTGTTGATATGGTCTTCGCCACGGATGACGTGGGTGATTTCCATATCCCAGTCATCGACAACGACACAGAAATTATAGGTCGGTGAACCGTCGGTACGGCGGATGATCAGATCGTCCAGCTCGTCATTACTGAATTCGATCGGTCCACGGATCTGATCGTCAAAGATGACAGAACCTTCCTGCGGGTTACGAAAACGCACCACACACGGCTCATCAGCAGCGTGATGTTCGTGGCTGTCGCGGCAGCGGCCGTCATAACGAGGCTTCTCGTTATTTGCCATTTGTTCTTCACGCAGCGCTTCCAGACGTTCTTTAGAGCAATAGCATTTATAAGCCGTGCCGTTTTCCAGCATCTCATCAATCACCGCGTTATAACGGTCAAAACGCTTGGTCTGGAAATACGGGCCTTCATCCCAGTCCAGATTCAGCCAGTTCATGCCATCCATAATCGCGTCGATAGCTGCCTGAGTGGAACGTTCGAGATCGGTGTCTTCGATACGCAGCACAAACTCACCGCCAAGGTTGCGGGCAAAGAGCCAGGAATAGAGCGCGGTACGGGCGCCACCGACGTGCAGATAGCCGGTCGGGCTTGGGGCAAAACGGGTTTTGATTTTCATCTGGGTGCAACCTTAATCACGCAACGCCAAAAAACGTCGCTATCAATTAACAAAAAGTGGCTGACATTCTACCACTCTGCCCTGATTCCTCAACGCACAACCAGGGGCAGTCACGTGGTTTAAGGCCATGAATGCGTAAAGAATCGACTACGCGGGCGAGAAACACGTCAGGTTGACTAAAAATAAGCCGAATGAACATTTTTGTTTTTAAAAAGCGTTGACGTAATTTCAAGTATCCCTATAATGCGACTCCATCACGACGGGGGCGATTAGCTCAGTTGGTAGAGCATCTCCTTTACACGGAGGGGGTCGGCGGTTCGAGCCCGTCATCGCCCACCACTCTTTAAGAGTGCCGCGTTGTGATAAGTAAGAAGAATTGAGAAATGGGCGATTAGCTCAGTTGGTAGAGCATCTCCTTTACACGGAGGGGGTCGGCGGTTCGAGCCCGTCATCGCCCACCATTTCTCAGCACGTTTCTTCTTACATGGGGAAGTACCCAGAAGTGGGCGATTAGCTCAGTTGGTAGAGCATCTCCTTTACACGGAGGGGGTCGGCGGTTCGAGCCCGTCATCGCCCACCACTTCTGCGGGCCGTTAGCTCAGTTGGTAGAGCAGTTGACTTTTAATCAATTGGTCGCTGGTTCGAATCCAGCACGGCCCACCAATTCAGAGAAAAGCGCCTATAGGCGCTTTTTTCGTTTCTGTACTCCGGTAATTTTTTCCCTTCTCCTACTCCAGTTTAAACATCGGCACGACCTTATTGTGTAGCGCCGGATTATCGCTTTCATCTTTCAGATTGACGCCCGACAACTGGCGATGGAAAGATTGTTCGAGCAACCAGGCGAGTTTAAAAGCCGCCTGCGGATAATTCAGCCCTTCCGGCCGCACATTGGAAATACAATTTCGTTCCGATTCCAGTCTTTTGGTATGGGGCCCCCAGGTCATGTAAATGCCTAAACTGTCGGGAGATGACAATCCCGGACGTTCTCCGATCAAAATCGCTACCGCCTTCGCTTTCATCACCTGCGCAATATCATCGCCCAGTGCCACCCGCGACTGATGCGCCAGCACCACAGGCCCGATTTTCAGCTCCAGCGTGCGCAGATAGGGCAATAACGCCGCAATCAGCGGTACGGCCTGCCGGTGCACGGCTTTCGATGACAAACCGTCAGCGATGACCAGTACCACGTCGGCAGGCTCCGGCGCCAGACGCTGCAAGGCCTGACGGCTGCTTTCTGACAGCTTGCGGCCAAGATCAGGACGACACAGATAGGTCGCCCTGTCCGGTGCAGCGCTGGCAACGGTCAGCGTTTCCAGCCCCAGCGCATAAAGTTCGGGTTCGAGCTTCTGGCTGTCAAAGGGCTGATGCACGGCATCACGCGCCTGCGCATGGGCTAAACCAAATCGCAGCAGCTCATCGGTGGGCAGACTCGAACCGGTACGTCCCAGCGCGATACGTGCGGCCGTAAACTGACGCAGAGTTTCCCACGGGTTGCTATGCACCAGCGGCGATAATCCCTGCTCTTTTTCTTTATTCATCAGCACAGACCTCAGCTCAGTTGCGGCAACTGACGCAGTAACGGATGGGACGCCCGGGTATCCTGCAAGACGCCCTGCGGATCGATAATTTTCATTTTCTCCAGCCATACGGCAAATTCCGGCGCATGTTTCAGCCCGAGTAATTCACGGATGTATAACGCGTCATGGAAAGAAGTGCTCTGATAATTGAGCATGATGTCATCCGCGCCCGGTACGCCAATGAGGAACGTCAGCCCGGCAGTGCCGAGCAGCGTCAGCAAGGTATCCATATCATCCTGATCGGCTTCTGCATGATTGGTATAACAGACATCGCAGCCCAGCGGCACGCCCAGCAGTTTGCCGCAGAAATGGTCTTCCAGACCCGCACGGATAATTTGTTTACCGTCATACAAATACTCCGGGCCGATAAAACCCACCACGGTGTTAATCAGCAGCGGTGAGAAATGGCGGGCGATGGCGTACGCACGCGCCTCACAGGTTTGCTGATCGACCCCAAAATGCGCATTGGCAGATAAACAACTGCCCTGCCCGGTTTCGAAATACATCACATTGTCGCCGAGCGTGCCACGCTTAAGACTGAGCGCCGCCTGTTGCGCTTCCTCCAGCAGCGCCAGATTGATACCAAACCCGCTGTTCGCCGCTTCAGTTCCCGCTATCGACTGAAACACCAGATCAACCGGTGCGCCGCGCTCCACCAGTTTGATGGTGTTAGTGACATGCGTCAGAACACAGGACTGCGTGGGAATTTCAAAGCGCGTAATGATGTCATCAAGCATGTAATTGAGGTTTTCCAGCAGCGGTAAGCTGTCGCTGGCAGGATTAATACCGATCACCGCGTCGCCGGAGCCATATAACAAACCGTCGAGCATACTGGCAGCAATGCCCTGTAAATTATCGGTCGGATGGTTCGGTTGCAGGCGCACGCTCATGTGCCCCGGCAGCCCGATAGTATTGCGGAATTGAGTAATCACCCGGCATTTTTTAGCCACCAGGATCAGATCCTGATTGCGCATCAGTTTGCTGACGGCAGCCGCCATTTCGGGCGTGATCCCGCGGGCGACGGCTGCCAGCACAACGCTGTCGGTTTTTTCACTCAACAACCAGTCGCGGAAATCCCCGACGGTGAGATGCGAAATCGCGGCAAACGCCGCGACATCATGAGTATCGACAATCAACCGCGTGACTTCATCGTCCTCATACGGCACCAGCAATTGTTGCAGGAAGGTTTTGAGCGGCACATCAGCCAGTGCCATTTTTGCCGCCATGCGCTCTTCAGCGCTGGCGGCAGCCACTTCAGCCAGATAGTCGCCCGACCGTGCGGGCGACGCCTTTGCCATCAGTTCGCGTAAATCCTTAAACTGATACCTTCGGTGACTTAATGTCGTCTGAAACATAACACTCCTTAGCGCGCCGGATTATTTGCTGCTTTTAGCGGGAACCGGGCGCAGGCCACGTAATTGCGGATCTTCCGCAGCATCAGTGCGCGACTGATGGGTGATACGGAACCAGGCATACGCCAGCAACATCATGGCGGCGAAGATCAAAAACAGTAAGGTGTTGTAGTAAATCATAGCGATCAGACAGACGACTGCCAGCACCAGCGCCAGAGCAGGTGCAAAAGGATAGAGCGGCGCACGGAACGGACGGATTAAATTCGGTTCGCTGCGGCGGAGTTTAAACAATGCAGCCATCGAAATGATGTACATCACAATGGCGCCAAAGACCGACATTGTCACGATATTGGCCGTCAGTGGCTGGCCGCCAATCACGATCAGTGAATCCGAGAAAATAGCCGCGATGCCAACAACGCCCCCCGCGATAATACCAAGATGCGGTGTCTGGAAACGGGCGTTGACGCTGGCAAGCCGTTTAGGCAAATAACCTGCCCGGGCCAGCGCGAAGATCTGACGGGAATACCCCATGATAATGCCGTGGAAAGAGGCAATCAGGCCAAAAAGCCCCAGCCAGACCAGCATGTGCAGCCAGCCACTGTTGCTGCCGACAATCAGTTTCATGGCCTGCGGTAACGGGTCGTTGATATTCGACAGCTTGGTCCAGTCGCCCACACCACCGGCAAACAACATCACGCCGAGCGCCAGAACGGTCAGAGTCAGAATGCCGCCGATAAAAGCTTTCGGAATGGTACGCTGCGGATCTTTCGCCTCTTCAGCGGCCATTGAGGCACCTTCTATCGCCAGGAAAAACCAGATGGCAAAAGGAATGGCTGCAAAAATACCGGAAAAGGCTGCGGGACTGAAAGTGTCGCTGCCCGCCCATCCACCGTGAACAAAGTTCGACATTTCAAAGCCCGGCGCCACCACGCCCATAAAGACCAGCAATTCAAAAATTGCCAGCAACGTGACCAGAAGTTCAAAGGTGGCGGCAATACTGACGCCGAGAATATTGAGCGCCATAAATACCAGATACGCGCCAACAGCCACCCATTTCGGCTCAATCGACGGGAACTGCACATTGAGATACGCCCCGATCGCCATCGCGATAGCAGGCGGCGCAAAAACAAATTCCACCAGCGTTGCGAAACCCGCGACAAATCCGCCCGTTGGCCCGAACGCACGGTAAGCGTAAGCAAAAGGACCGCCCGCGTGCGGAATCGACGTAGTGAGTTCGGTAAAGCTGAAAATAAAGGCGCAATACATAGCCGCTATCACCAGAGCAGTGATAAGAAAGCCCAGTGTGCCTGCCTGCGCCCAGCCGTAACTCCAGCCAAAATATTCGCCGGAGATAACCAGCCCGACGGCAATGCCCCAAAGTTTAAAACTCCCCAGTGTACGTTTTAAAACAGGTGTGACTTTCGTGGTTTGCATAAATGATCCCCTGCCCGGTGATAATTCAATTTTTGTTGAAAAGAACTGCGACAGCCTTGCTCTTATTTGTGTTGCAAAGGATGGATGTTGCAAAGGCTGTACCACTTAAGAAACCCTCAGCAGGCGCGGCCTGTAGCCGTATTCAAGGGAGGCTTGCTACATTTTAGCGCGCCGCCGTAAGCCGCATATCCGAAATGGTGCGTTGGATAAGCGTCACAAAAGGGCGCTACACTTTGGCTTCTCAGAACGCTGACGTCGGATAAAAGGAGAACATCACGTGGCAACAATGGAACAGCAAATCATCACCTGGCTCAGAGAGGAACCGCTTCATTTGCTGGCACTGACGCAGGCACGCACGCAAAATCTTAACGATGCCTGGCTGGCGGCGGGCTTTGTCCGCAATCTGGTCTGGGACCGGCTACACGGATATGCGCAGGCCACAGCACTCAATGATATCGACGTGGTGTATTTCAATCCGCTGGATTGCTCGCCGGAAGCTGACGAGCGCTATGAACATCGCCTGAAAGCGCAATCGCCCGACCTTCCCTGGTCTGTGAAAAATCAGGCCCGCATGCATGAGCGCCACGGCCATGCGCCCTATTCCTCCAGCGCCGAGGCGATGAGCTACTGGGTGGAAATGGAAACCGCTATCGGCGCAAGAATGAATGCTGACGGGCAAATTGAGCTGAATGCGCCGCTGGGACTGGATGCTTTGTTTGCTTTCAGTATTACGCCAAACCCGCGGCATGCGATCCCCGCAGTTTTTGCCGAGCGGATCAGCAGCAAAGGCTGGCTGACCCGGTGGCCGAAGCTCAGAGTGAAAGCGTTAACCGAATGAAAGCCATAAATACCGTAAGGAATATGCAAAGCCTGTAAAGCCTCGCTGATTTTTGCCGATATAGCTTAAGCACCTTTACGTGCAAAATTTTATTCTTACTCAATGAGGCTTTTTATGACGACTATCAGCGCGACCAGCAGTTCGGTAAGCTCTGCGTCCACCAGCGACTCAGGCAGTGCCAGCCAGATTGCAAAGCTGACTAAGCAGATTACCAAACTGACTGAGCAGCTCAAAAACGTGGGCAATTCAGGCGGCGATACTGACGAAGTTAAGCAACAGCAAGAACTCCTGCAGCAGCAAATCGAAATGCTGCAACAGCAGATCGCGCAGATTCAACAGCAGCAGGCTCAGAAAGCACTTCAGCAACAGCAGCAACAACAAGCTGACGCTGAAATGAAGAAAGACGAAGGCGTGAATAAGCCTTCAGAAACCAACGCAGTCGATATCTACGTATAACCCCGGTCAAAGCCTGAAACAGCCGGCAAGGTATCAGTGGTTGTACATTCCCTGCTGGCTGCGTTTTTCCCGCAATAAATTCGCCTGCTCTTTCACCACCTGCCAGATGGCCTGTGCAGCGGGTGATAACGACCGGTTTTTACGTCTGACCAGCATCAGCACCCGGTTGATTTCCGGCACCAGGCTTCTGACCACCAGACGGCTCCCTTCCGGCATGGGCAACGCCAGCGCCGGGATAACACTGATACCAATTCCGGCTTCCACCATCGGGAATAACGTGGCTGGATGGCCGATTTCCTGAGCAATCTCCGCTTTCACTTTCTGCGCTTTCAGTGCGCCGTCGATCAGGATCCGGCTTCCTGATGCGTAATCCTGCAGCACCAGTTTTTGGCCGTTCAGTGCCTGCCATTCAACCTCCGGCAGCGCCGCCAGCGGATGATCCTCACGGCACATCAGCAAAAACGGCTCATGCAGAATCGGCTCGCAGTCCAGATCAGTGTTTTCACCCGGATCAATCACAATACCGAAATCCACTTCCGCATTTCTGACGCTGTTAAGCACCAGTTGCTGCGCCTGATCGCGCAACAAAATACGAATGTCCGGATACTGCCGCTCGCCGCTGGAGATACATTGCGGCATCAGTTGCGCCGAAATCGTCTGGCTAGAGGCAATACGCACCCGACCATTATGCTGCGTGCCGAAGCTGCGGGTGTCGAGCAGCATGGCGTGGAGTTCGTCGAGCAACGGCTCGACACGATTCGCCAGACGCAGACCGGCATCAGTGAGCACGACTTCGCGCGTTGTGCGGTCCAGCAACCGCACGCCCATTTCGGCTTCCAGCTCTTTCATACTATGGCTGACCGCCGACTGGCTTAAACCAATGGACTCACCAGCCCGGCTGAAGCTGCCGTAGCGTGAAACGGTCACAAATACGCGAAGTTGCCTGAGCGAATAATTCATGAATTTTCTGCATTAATGGATTAAATAAATCAATTTTTTAATTGTATCGCAAAGACTCAGAATAGCCGCATTCAGAAACAACAAATCCGAGACTTGTTATGCGCTTCTTACCCGATCGCTTTACCCTGACACTCATCGCTACGGTTTTGCTGGCGACGTTCTTCCCGGCCAGCGGCATATTTGTGGCTTTCTTCAATAATCTGACCATTTTCGCCATCGGCCTGCTGTTTTTCATGCATGGCGCAAAACTCTCGCGCGAAGCTATTTTTCAGGGCAGCAATAACTGGCGTCTGCATTTGTGGGTGATGTTCAGTACCTTCATTTTATTCCCGATCCTCGGGCTGCTTTTCCAGTGGTGGCATCCGGTAGACGTCAGTCCGCAAATTTACAGCGGCTTTGTCTATCTGTGTATTTTGCCTGCGACGGTGCAGTCGGCGATTGCATTTACCTCACTGGCAGGCGGGAACGTAGCGGCAGCGGTGTGCAGCGCCTCCGCATCAAGTCTGCTGGGGATTTTTGTTTCGCCGTTGCTGGTCAGCCTGCTGATGCATGTGCAGGGGGAAACGGGGAATGGTTTAGAACAGGTCTGGCATATTGTTTTGCAACTGCTGGTGCCGTTTGTCGCCGGGCATTTACTCCGTCCGCTGATTGGCGGCTTTGTCGAACGTCACCGTAAAATGATCGGCAAAACTGACCAGACATCGATTTTGCTGGTGGTGTATTCCGCTTTCAGCGAAGCCGTGACGCAGGGGATCTGGCATCAGGTCGGCATCGGTTCACTGCTGTTTATCGTGGTGTTCAGTCTGGTGCTGCTGGCCTTTATCCTGGTGATCAATACCTATATGGCGCGCTGGATGGGCTTTAGCAAACCCGATGAAATTACCATCGTGTTCTGCGGCTCGAAGAAAAGCCTGGCGAACGGTATTCCGATGGCGAACATTCTGTTCCCGGTCAGCGCGATTGGCATGATGGTGCTGCCGCTGATGATTTTTCATCAGGTACAGTTGATGACCTGCGCGGTGCTGGCAAAACGTTATCAGAAAAAACAACAGGAAGCGGCGCTGAAACACGCGCCTGTTACTGAATAAGCTGGCTAAATAGCAGGCAGAAAAAAGGCGCTGAATTCAGCGCCTTTGTTTTATGAGTTGACCCGTTCTCAACAGCGTTTACTCGTCGGTGCCATCCAGTCCCGGACCATTGCGGCGCAGCGGATTGATCAGGTTTTGCAGCCCTTCGCTTTTAATCGTCAGCGTCAGCTGCATCAGTTCACCCAATTTTCCTTGTGGAAATTCATCTTTGCGGGCGAACCACAGCAAATATTCTTCCGGCAAGTCGATCAGCACCCGTCCGGCGTATTTTCCGAACGGCATCACTCTATTGGCTATCTGGATCAGATCTTCTTTTTCCATGATTTATTCACCCAGCAGACGGATCATTTCCGCCTCGTCGATCACCTCAATGCCCAGTTCCTGCGCTTTCGCCAGCTTGGAACCCGCCGCTTCACCGGCAATCACCAGATCGGTTTTCTTCGACACGCTGCCGGAGACTTTCGCGCCCAGCGCAGTCAGACGGTCTTTGGCGTCATCGCGGGAAAGAATCGACAGCGAACCGGTCAGCACCACAGTTTTGCCGGCAAACGGACTGTCGATTTCTTCCGGTACAATGACCTGCACTTCCGGCCAGTGAATATTGATTTCAGGGCTTAACAACTCGTCGATGACCTGCTGGTTATGTTCTTCCGACAGGAAATTCACCACGTGTTTCGCCACTACATCACCCACATCCTGAACGCCTTTCAGCGATTCAATATCTGCCGCTTTAAGCGCCTCAACCGAGCCGTAATGCGCGGCAAGGTTAGCCGCCGTGGCTTCGCCCACTTCACGAATGCCCAGCGCATACAGGAATCTCGCCAGCGTGGTTTCTTTGGCTTTTTCCAGCGCACGGACCACGTTCTGCGCCGATTTCGGTCCCATGCGGTCCAGACCGGTAAGTTTGCCCGCCGTCAGACGGAACAGATCTGCCGGCGTTTTGACATATTCTTTCTCGACCAACTGATCGATGATTTTGTCGCCCATGCCGTCAACGTCCAGCGCCCGGCGGGAGACGAAATGCTTCAGCGCTTCTTTACGCTGTGCACCACAAATCAGACCCGCCGTACAACGCGCCACGGCTTCGCCTTCGACACGTTCAACATCAGAATGACAGACCGGGCAATGCGTCGGGAAAACCACTTCGCGGGCATCTTCAGGACGCTCATCCAGCACCACGCCCACCACCTGCGGGATAACATCTCCGGCACGACGGACAATCACGGTATCGCCGATACGCAGCCCAAGACGTTCGATTTCATCTGCGTTATGCAGCGTGGCATTGCTGACCATCACGCCCGCAACCAGAACCGGCTCCAGACGTGCGACCGGCGTGATCGCACCAGTACGCCCTACCTGAAACTCGACGTCTTTCACCAGCGTGATTTGTTCCTGCGCCGGGAATTTGAAGGCTGTTGCCCAGCGCGGCGCACGTGCCACAAAGCCCAGCGTTTCCTGAATATCCAGCGAGTCAATTTTCACTACCACGCCGTCAATATCAAAGCCCAGTGACGGACGGTCGGCTTCAACCTGACGGTAAAACGCCAGCACTTCTTCGCTGCCGGTACACAGGCGGACGCGATCACTGACCGGTAAACCCCAGGCTTTAAACTGTTGCAGGCGGGCGAAGTGGCTGCGCGGCAGTTCACCCCCTTCCAGCAGGCCAACGCCGTAGCAGAAGAAGGTCAGCGGACGTTTGGCGGTGATACGCGGATCGAGCTGACGTAACGAACCGGCGGCGGCATTACGCGGGTTAGCGAACACTTTCCCTCCCGTACGACGCGCTTCGTCGTTCATCGCTTCAAAGCCCGCTTGTGGCATAAACACCTCACCACGCACTTCAAGGCGCTCAGGAATGTTGTCGCCATGCAGACGCAGAGGAATCGCGCGGATGGTGCGTACGTTCGCGGTGATGTTCTCACCGGTCGTGCCATCGCCACGCGTGGCAGCCTGCACCAGTTCGCCATTTTCATACAACAGGCTCACCGCCAGACCATCAAGTTTCAGCTCGCAGCAGAACGTCAGTGCTTCAGCGGTTTTCAGGCGATCCTGCACGCGTTTATAAAATGCCAGATAGCTTTCTTCATCAAATACGTTGTCCAGCGATAACATCGGTACCCGATGCCTGACCTGTTCAAATGCAGAAAGCGGTGCCGCCCCCACGCGCTGCGTCGGGGAATCCGCGGTGACCAGCTCAGGATGCGCGGTTTCCAGCTCGCGCAATTCGCGCATTAAGCGGTCATACTCGGCATCTGGCACTTCCGGTGCATCCAGAACGTGATACTGATATTCGTGATGGCGCAACTGAGTGCGTAATTGACTGATTTGTTCTTCGATAGTGGCCATGACTCACCGTGGAGATAAAAAACCCCCGGCAAGCGGGGGTCAGGGAAGTGGGTGTTTCACGAACGCCGGACTCAGGCGATCGCCTCGAGGACCTCGCGGATCCGCGCTTTGTACGTTTCGAGCTTCTGCGGCGTAATCATACGACGCTCATCGTCAAGCACCATCGCACCGACATCATCGGCAATACGCTGGGCGGACTGCAGCAACAGTTTGAAGTTCTGATGCGCATCACCGTAGCAAGGTACCATCATAAACAACGTAACGCCTGGGGTGGAGAAGTCAGACATATTGTCAGGGTCGAAGGAACCCGGTTTGACCATATTTGCCAGACTGAACAACACCGGACCGCTGCCCGCAGGGCTGACGTGACGATGGAAAATATTCATGGCACCAAACTGGAAACCGGCCTGAAGCACGCTGTTGAGCAACACTTCACCACCGATGACACCGCCCTGATGCGCGGCAACGTGCAATACCAGAACCGTCTCTTTCAGTTTCGCTTTCTCAGCCGGTGCTTCTTCTGCAGGAGCAAAAGGTGCAGCCTGAGGTTCTGCTTTCGCAGCAGGCGCGGCATCAGCATGAATTTCCTGCGGCGGAACCGGTGCGTGCGGTTTAGCTTCAGGCGTGTATTCCTGATGCGCAAAATCTGCGGCAGGTTCGCGACGCGGTGCAGTGACGGGTTCAGCAGCTGAATAACCACTCAGCAAGGGATCATCCTGCACAGCATGTTGCTGCGGCTGAGCCGGTTGCTGAGGACGAGCAACAGATGCTGGCGCTGGCTGCGCAGGGGAAACCTGCGGCTGACGTGGCGGTGCAGTCTGTTCGGGCTCGTCATACTGACCTAAAGTCGGTTCATCCTGAGGATAAGCAGGACGCACGCGCACTTCCCCCACTCCATCGACAAAATCTTCGGACGGAGATTGTTCCCGTTCTTTTTTCACACGTTTAGCTGGACGATCGCGGAAAAGCGAAGAGCGTTCTTTACGGCTGGTCCACAAACCGTGTAACAACAACGCTATTATGGCGATCGCGCCAACAACGATTAATATCAGACGCAAATCCTGCATCATTGCTATCTCTGTTGTTCTAATACATTGCCACCACGGCAAACATTCACATGATTAACTCTATTTGCCCACGTAGATAAGTGCAAGTCTCGACTCTACTTTCTGCTAATAAATAGGGCAGTTGCACCTTTTTTTGCTGTTTTTTCAGCCAATCCACCGCTAGCCAGTGGAAAATCATACCGATATGATAGCCCATGTCATTCAACTCAGAGAGAAAATTTCGTTTATGACCTCCTCGCACAGCACCAGACAACAAAATGGTGTGCATTATTTCAAACAAGGCTGGACGCTCATTTCCTTGCCGGGGATACGACGTTTTGTGATTTTACCCCTCGCCGTCAACGTGCTGTTGATGGGCGGCGCATTCTGGTGGCTGTTCACCCAACTGGGTGAATGGATCCCGGCAATGATGAGCAAGGTGCCGTCGTGGCTCAGCTGGCTGGATTATCTGATCTGGCCGGTCGCGGTGCTTTCTGTCGTGCTGGTGTTCAGCTATCTCTTCAGCACCCTCGCCAACTGGATAGCCGCCCCCTTCAGCGGATTGCTCGCCGAACAACTCGAAGCGCGCCTGACAGGGAAAACGCTGCCTGATACCGGCATCTGGGACATCATGAAAGATTTACCGCGTATCATGAAACGTGAATGGCAGAAACTGGCGTATTACCTGCCGCGCGCCCTGCTGCTGTTTGCGCTGTACTTTATTCCGGTGATCGGCCAGACCGTGGCCCCGGTGCTGTGGTTCTTCTTCAGCGCGTGGATGGTCGTCATTCAATATTGCGATTATCCGTTCGATAACCACAAAGTCAGCTTTGCCGATATGCGCCGTTCGCTCGGCAGCAACAAAATCGACAACATGCAGTTTGGTTCGCTGGTCAGCCTGTTTACGATGATCCCGTTGCTGAATCTGGTGATCCTGCCGGTTGCCGTGTGCGGCGCGACGGCCATGTGGTGTGATCGTTATCGCAATATTTACGTTAAAAGCGATGTTTATAACAATAGTATCGACGTGAATTCCAGCCGCAAATAACGTTTTTTATTCACAGCCGCCTGCGGGCGGCTGCCTGCTATGCTTGACTTTTCTCCCTCAAACTTATTTCTTAATAACGTATCGATATAGCAAATACCAAAACCTTACTTCACTGGGAAAGCGGTTCGCGTATGCTTTCCTGATTCCCACTAATTTCATAGTGTTGAAAGCTTCACACCGTGAATATTTCATACAGTTAAAGGACGGGTTATGAGCAAGATCTATGAAGACAATTCATTAACAATTGGCCACACGCCACTGGTTCGCCTGAACCGTATCGGTAATGGTCGAATTCTGGCTAAGGTCGAGTCACGTAACCCGAGCTTCAGCGTAAAATGCCGTATCGGTGCCAACATGATCTGGGATGCTGAAAAGAAAGGCATTCTGACCAAAGATATCGAACTGGTTGAACCTACCAGCGGTAACACGGGTATCGCACTGGCCTATGTGGCTGCTGCGCGCGGTTACAAGCTGACACTGACTATGCCGGAAACCATGAGCGTTGAACGCCGTAAGCTGCTCAAAGCGCTCGGCGCCAATCTGGTGTTGACCGAAGGCGCCAAAGGCATGAAAGGGGCGATTGCCAAAGCCGAAGAAATTCAGGCCAGTGATCCGCAGCGCTATCTTATTCTTCAGCAGTTCAGCAACCCGGCCAACCCGGCTATCCACGAGCAAACCACCGGCCCGGAAATCTGGGAAGATACCGATGGCGCAGTGGATGTGCTGATTGCAGGCGTGGGTACCGGCGGGACTATCACCGGAACGGGCCGTTATCTGAAAAGTAAAAAAAGCAGCGTGAAACTGGTGGCCGTTGAGCCAACAGACTCCCCGGTTATCACCCAGACGCTCAACGGTGAAGAAGTGAAGCCGGGCCCGCATAAAATCCAGGGTATCGGCGCAGGCTTTATTCCGGGTAACCTGGATCTGGCATTGCTGGATCGTGTCACGCTAATCACCAACGACGAATCCATTCAGATGGCACGCCGTCTGATGGAAGAAGAAGGCATTCTGGCCGGGATTTCTTCCGGTGCTGCGGTTGAAGCTGCGGTGAAATTATCCAAAGAACCGGAATTTGCAGATAAAACGATTGTGGTTATTCTGCCTTCTTCCGGTGAACGCTATCTGAGTACCGCATTGTTTGCAGATTTATTCACTGAAAAAGAATTGCAACAATAATGCCACATCCTTAAAAGCGGCCAAAAAAGCACCTCGAGGGGTGCTTTTTTGTGGCCTGCGTCAAACTTTACACCACTTCGTCATTGATTTTACCCGCCAGGTTTAGTATTTAACCGGACAATTATTTCGATGCTCGAAATTAATCGCTTCCACGAGTCTTCCCCGCTGAATCGATTTACTGATTTGTTACACGAGGGGAAAAGACGGCATAATGGAGGAATAACAGAAAAAGCCTGGATCCAGGGCAAAGAGTTTTATCGCTGAGTGCGTTATTTTCTCTTTTCTGTTGCATCTGAACCTGCCCCTGAACCATAGTCAGGCGCGAATCTCTACAGGCTAAAGTGAAGGCCATAAGCTAAACTTTAGCTCCACAACATTACTTTAATAAGTTGGGGAAACAACAATGTTCCAGCAAGAAGTTACTATTACCGCTCCTAATGGTCTGCACACTCGCCCTGCTGCACAGTTCGTGAAAGAAGCTAAAGGTTTCGCTTCTGACATCACCGTGACTTCAAACGGTAAAAGCGCCAGTGCTAAAAGCCTTTTCAAACTGCAAACTCTGGGCCTGACCCAAGGTACCGTTGTGACCCTCTCAGCTGAAGGTGAAGACGAGCAGAAAGCCGTTGAACACTTGGTAAAACTGATGGCAGAGCTCGAGTAATACACAGCCGCTCTTATAAAGTTTAAACCAGTCAAGAGAAAGGTAGGGTTATGATTTCAGGCATTTTAGTATCTCCCGGTATCGCTTTCGGCAAAGCACTTCTGTTGAAAGAAGATGAAATTGTCATCAACCGGAAAAAAATCTCTCCAGATCACGTTGATCAGGAAGTTGAACGTTTCCTGACGGGCCGTGCGAAAGCGTCTGCTCAACTGGAAGTGATCAAGACCAAAGCCGGTGAGACCTTCGGTGAAGAGAAAGAAGCCATCTTCGAAGGCCACATCATGTTGTTGGAAGACGAAGAGCTTGAACAGGAAATCATAGCCCTCATCAAAGACGAGCACGCTTCTGCTGACGCTGCAGCTTTCTCTGTCATTGAAGGCCAGGCGAAAGCCCTGGAAGAGCTTGATGACGAATACCTGAAAGAACGTGCGGCTGACGTGCGTGACATCGGTAAACGCCTGCTGCGCAACATTCTGAACATGACCATCGTTGATCTGAGCTCCATCCAGGACGAAGTTATCCTGGTTGCGACCGATCTGACGCCATCAGAAACAGCGCAGCTGAACCTGAACAAGGTTCTGGGCTTTATCACTGATTTGGGTGGTCGTACTTCCCACACCTCAATCATGGCCCGCTCCCTGGAACTGCCTGCTATCGTGGGTACCAGCGATGTGACCAAACAAGTTAAAAATGATGACTATCTGATCCTCGATGCTGTTAACAATAAAATCTATGTCAACCCGACAGCAGACGTTATTGACGAGCTGAAAGCCGTTCAGAACCAGTACATCACTGAAAAAGACGAACTGACTAAACTGAAAGACTTACCGGCTATCACGCTTGATGGTCATCAGGTTGAAGTTTGTGCCAACATCGGTACCGTGCGCGACGTCGCCGGTGCAGAGCGCAATGGCGCTGAAGGTGTCGGCCTGTATCGTACAGAATTCCTGTTCATGGATCGTGACAGTCTGCCTACCGAAGAAGAGCAATTCCAGGCGTATAAAGCCGTTGCTGAAGCGATGGGGTCACAGGCAGTTATCGTACGCACCATGGACATCGGCGGTGACAAAGACCTGCCGTACATGAACCTGCCGAAAGAAGAAAACCCGTTCCTGGGCTGGCGCGCAATCCGTATCTGTCTGGATCGCAAAGAAATTCTTCACGATCAGCTGAAAGGCATTCTGCGTGCTTCTGCGTTCGGTAAACTGCGCATCATGTTCCCGATGATCATTTCTGTTGAAGAAGTGCGTGAACTGAAAGCAGAACTCGAAATGCTGAAAGTGCAGCTTCGTGAAAAAGGCCAGGCATTCGATGAGACTATCGAAGTCGGCGTGATGGTGGAAACACCCGCAGCGGCTGTGATTGCGCATCACCTGGCGAAAGAAGTCGATTTCTTCAGTATTGGTACAAACGATCTTACCCAGTATACTTTGGCGGTGGATCGCGGTAACGAGCTGATTTCTCATCTGTACAACCCAATGTCTCCGTCTGTACTTGGTTTAATTAAACAAGTTATTGACGCATCTCATGCTGCCGGTAAATGGACAGGGATGTGCGGCGAGCTAGCCGGTGACGAACGTGCTACACTTCTTCTATTGGGCATGGGGTTAGATGAGTTCAGCATGAGCGCTATCTCTATCCCACGCATCAAGAAAATTATTCGCAATACAAACTTCGAAGATGTGAAAGCGCTGGCAGACCAGGCCCTGGCCCAACCTACGGCGCAAGAGTTGATGAACCTGGTTAACAAGTTCATTGAAGAAAAAACACTCTGCTAATTGCGCGATGCTGGTAAAGCTGCCCAAATTAATGCTTAGGAGAAGATCATGGGTTTGTTCGATAAACTGAAATCATTGGTTTCTGATGATAAAAAAGACGTTGGCACTATTGAAATCGTAGCGCCAATCTCTGGTGAAATTGTCAACATTGAAGATGTGCCAGACGTTGTTTTCGCTGAGAAAATCGTTGGTGACGGTATTGCTATCAAACCATCTGGCAACAAAATGGTTGCTCCGGTTGACGGCACTATCGGTAAAATCTTCGAAACTAACCATGCTTTCTCAATCGAATCCGACAGTGGCATTGAGTTGTTCGTGCACTTCGGTATCGACACCGTTGAACTGAAAGGCGAAGGCTTCAAACGCATCGCTGAAGAAGGTCAACGTGTTAAGAAAGGCGATTTGGTTATCGAGTTTGATCTGGCTCTGCTGGAAGAGAAAGCGAAGTCTACTTTGACTCCGGTTGTCATCTCTAACATGGACGAGATCAAAGAGCTGATTAAACTGACTGGTAGCGTGACTGTGGGCGAAACCCCAATCATCCGCATCAGGAAGTAATTTGCTCAGCGAGAAGTAAAAAAACGGCGCCTAATCAGCGCCGTTTTTTATTGCCTCACATTTGCCAGTGCGGGACTTGAAGGCTGATGATCAGGCCATGAGGCTGCGCGTTACGGGCATCTACTTTCCCCTCATGCGCCAACATCACTTTGCGGGTGATCGCAAGCCCCAGGCCGTAGCCTTTGCCTGACAGCGGCGATTTCACGCGCACGAACGGGTCAAAGATACTCGACAGCTTATCTTCTTCCACGCCCGGCCCCTGATCGGCCACTTCAATTTGCAAATACTGTTCAACCTGAGCCAGTGAAACACTGATAGTTTGGCCGCGAGCCGAAAAACGCAGGGCATTACGCACCACATTATCCACCGCACGACGCATCAGCTCAGCATTACCCTTCACGGTGTAATCCATGTTATCCGGAGACCCGGGGTACATCGCGATTTCGACCCCCGGCAACTGCGCTTCATAGCGGGCATCATTAACGACCGCCTCCACCAATCCGTAGAGATCGAAATACTCTTCATCAGGGATTTCACTGCTTTCAGTACGTGACAACGCCAGCAGTTCGCCAATCATTTTATCCAGCCTGCCCGCTTCGTGTTCTATGCGACTCAGGGAGCTTTCGACATTCGACGGATTCTGCCGCGCCAGACCGATTGCCAGTTGCAAACGTGCCAGCGGAGAACGCAGTTCATGCGAGACATCGTGCAACAGCTCTTCACGCGCTTTGACCAGCACCTGCAGGCGTTCAGCCATAGAGTCAAAATCACGCGCCACTTCAGACAGCTCATCGTGCCGCTTACCCATGCTGGTAAACAGGCGGACTGATAAATCCCCCTGCGCCACCCGTCCGAAGGCTTTACGCATTTGCAACATTGGCCGCGTCAGGTTCCATGCCAGTACGGCGCTGAACAGTAAACCGCCCAGTCCACCCAGCCACAACAGTGGCGGCGGCATATTCAGCCAGTCCCTGTGACGTCTCGGGCGATATTCATGCATCAGCCCGTCAACATCATATTTCAGCCGGTAACCCTGCCCGTCCGGTCCCTGCACAAACTGCACGACTTCATGCGGAATTTTACCGGGTTCCAGATCCTTAATCGTATTGCCTTTAGCAGGCAGCAACGACGGCGACACTGAGAAGAATTGTCGGTCATCTTGCGGCCAGTCGGCCATCATGGCGTTAAGAGCAGGCAGACCGCCGTAATGCAGCGTGGAAACAGCCGAGGTAATTTGCAGTTTCACAAACCGGCGGGCAATTCCGCTTTCCGGCGGTTCATGTGGATTGTAGAAAGCAAAAACCACCCAGAGGCCCTGAGTGATCGCCACGAAAGTAAACCAGAATCCCAGCAGTATTTTCCAGAACAGTCTGCCGCGCAGTCGTTTAGCGGATTCGATAGCCAATGCTGCGCACCGTTTCAATAGTCAGAATATCGCCACCTTCCAGTGACCCCAGTTTCTGACGGATGTTACTGATATGCACATCAATACTGCGGTCATAAGCTTCGCGCGGACGCCCGAGACCTTTTTCCGACAACTCATCTTTCGATACCACGCGTTCAGGAGAACGTAACAGTAACTCCAGAAGGTTGAACTCAGAAGCCGTCAGATCGAATGGCACGCCGCGCCATTCACTGCTGCGGGTCGCCGGATTGAGCGTCAGATCGCCATAGTTGACCGAGGAGTTATCAGAGTGTGATTCCTGCTGCTCTTCCACACGACGCAGCACAGCACGCAGACGCGCCACCAGTTCGCGCGGATAGCACGGCTTTGGCATGTAATCATCTGCGCCCATTTCCAGACCGATGACACGATCAATGTTGTCACCCTTCGCGGTCAGCATGATGATCGGCAGACGGCTGTTTTTACGCACCTGGCGCAATACATCAATACCGCTCATGTCCGGCAGCATAATGTCGAGGATCATTGCGGTATATTCGCCAGACATCGCACCTTCCACACCCGCTTTACCGGTCAGCACCAGAGAAGCATCAAAGCCTTCTGCGATCAGGTATTCGCTGAGCATGGTGCCTAATTCAAGATCGTCATCGACTAATAAAATTTTCATTCTTCATTTCCGCCTGGCTAAAATTTTGGTCATTTTTACCACTAAGCCAGCCATTAGCAGCCGCTTTTACTCTAATTTTACATTCAACAGATGAATATAGGATCAAACATTAAACACACCTGTGGATAAATAACGGTCACCACGATCACAAATAATCGCCACAATCACGCTACCCGGATGATTTCTGGCGACGCGTAAAGCGCCCGCTACCGCCCCCCCGGAACTCACGCCACAGAAGATACCTTCCCTACGCGCCAGCGCCCGCATGGTGTCTTCTGCTTCGCCCTGCCCCATATCCATCACTTCATCGACCAGTTCAGGATTGAAAATGCCCGGCAGATATTCTTCCGGCCAGCGGCGGATACCTGGAATGCTGCTGCCTTCTGACGGTTGCAGCCCGACAATTTTCACGCCAGCATGCTGGCTGCGCAGATAACGGCTGACACCGGTTATCGTGCCGGTAGTGCCCATGCTGGAGACAAAATGGGTGATGCGCCCGTGTGTCTGTTGCCAGATTTCAGGGCCTGTCGTCGTAAAATGTGCGAGCGGATTGTCAGGATTGTTAAACTGATCCAGCACTTTCCCCAGTCCCTGTTTTTCCATTTCCAGAGCGAGATCACGTGCGCCTTCCATTCCCTGCGCGCGGCTGACCAGCAACAGTTCAGCACCATACGCCCGCATTGATGCCTGACGCTCAAGGCTCATATTTTCGGGCATCAGCAATTTAAGCCTGTAGCCTTTCAGCGCCGCAATCATCGCCAGCGCAATGCCGGTATTGCCGCTTGTGGCTTCAATCAGCGTATCCCCCGGATGAATTTCGCCCCGTTTTTCCGCCTGCTCAATCATAAACAGCGCGGCGCGATCTTTAACCGAACCGGCGGGGTTATTGCCTTCCAGCTTGACCCAAATCTCGCTGTCCAGCCCCTGCGTCAGACGCTGTAATCTCACCAGAGGGGTATTGCCGATGTAATGTTCGAGCGTACTCACGGGCTTGCCTTATATTAAAAAGGTATATTGACTGATAAAAAACACATAAACAGGTATCAGGCGATAAAAAGGGCGGCCCGATGACCGCCCTGAGAAAAATGCTGATTAAAAAATATCAGGCACTCTTCGCTAACGCAACGGGTTGTAACGGCTGGTCGCCAGCATACAGGCGGCCATTCAGTCCGCCGACATAGAAACGATCGCCGCGCTGAGGTGCGCTATTACCGTGGATTTCGGAAAGCACCACCGAAAGCGGTTCGTCGTGCCAGCCCTCGGCCTGCACGATAAGCTGCCAGAAATGGCCACGCGGGCTGACTTCCAGCACCTTCACCGGCAACGGACAGCGTGCTGTACTGTGCGGCGTAATTTCCATTTCCCAGGGACGCAGGAATAAATCGACCACACCCTGATGCAGGGGCGGGTTATCCAGCGGCCAGTGATATGCACCGACGTACAGCTGAGATCCCCGGATTTCGCCATGAATTTTATTAACTTCACCCATGAATTCCAGCACGAAACGGGTTGCCGGTTCACGCCAGATTTCCTGCGGGGCGCCGACCTGTTCGATATTACCCTGGCTCATGACCACCACGCGGTCAGCGACTTCCATCGCTTCTTCCTGATCGTGAGTCACGAACACGCTGGTGAATTTCAGTTCTTCATGCAACTGACGCAGCCAGCGGCGCAGCTCTTTACGCACCTGTGCGTCCAGCGCGCCAAAAGGTTCATCCAGCAGCAGAATTTGCGGTTCAACCGCCAGCGCACGGGCCAGCGCCACACGCTGTTTCTGACCGCCGGAAAGCTGTGCCGGATAACGGTTTGCCAGATGGCCAAGTTGCACCATCTCCAGCAATTTAGTGACTTTCTGTTTGATGGCTTCAGCATTCGGACGCTCACGGCGCGGCAGCACCGTCAGGCCAAACGCGATGTTGTCGAACACCGTCATATGGCGGAACAGCGCATAATGCTGGAAAACGAAACCGACCTGGCGATCACGGGCATGCAGGCGCGTCACGTCTTTACCGTGAAAACTCAGGTGTCCGGCGCTTTGATTTTCCAGTCCGGCGATAATACGCAGCAACGTGGTTTTACCTGAGCCGGAAGGCCCGAGCAACGCCACCATCTCTCCGGAAGCAATATCGAGCGAGATATCATTGAGCACCTTAGTGCGGCCAAAATATTTGTTGATACCGTTAATTTCAATGCTCATGACTTTCCTCCCGCTCAAGACGGTCGTTGTGGCGCTTCAGACGCCATTGCAGGCCGCTTTTCAGAAACAGTGTGACAATTGCCATCAGGGTTAACAGCGCAGCGGCAGTAAACGCGCCTGCGGTGTTGTAGTCCTGATGCAGTAATTCGACTTGTAATGGCAGCGTGTAGGTTTCGCCACGGATAGAACCGGACACCACCGATACCGCCCCGAATTCCCCAATCGCGCGGGCGTTGGTCAGCACCACGCCATACAGTAATGCCCAGCGGATATTCGGCAGGGTCACGCGGCGGAACATCTGCCAGCCGGACGCACCCAGTAACACCGCGGCTTCATCTTCATGACTGCCCTGACTCAACATCACCGGCACCAGCTCACGGATGACAAACGGACAGGTGACGAATACTGTCACCATCACCATGCCCGGCCAGGCGAACATAAACTGAATATTGTGCGCATCCAGCCAGCCGCCAATCGGGCCGTTGGTGCCGTAAAACAGCAAATACAGTAAACCGGCAACCACTGGTGAAACCGCAAACGGGATGTCGATCAGCGTCAGTAATAACTGACGTCCCGGGAAATTAAAGCGCGCGACCAGCCAGGCCAGCAACGTGCCGAAAATCAGGTTCACCGGCACGGTGATCAGCGCCATCAGCACGGTCAGCCAGATAGAATGCAACATGTCGGAGTCCGACAGGTTCTTCCACACCGCTGCAATGCCGTCGGAAAACGCCAGCACAAAAATGCTGATCATCGGGATCACCAGCAGCAGAATACAAATCAGCACCCCCGTGCCGATCAACGACCATTTCACCCAGTCAATACGCTGACGTCTTTCGCCCGCAAAAGCCGGAATATCAGACATTACTGGCCTCCCAGACGACGGCCATAACGGCTCTGTAAGGTGTTAATCGCAAACAGCAACAGCAGCGATGCGGCGAGGATCACCGAAGCAATAGCGCTGGCTGCCGGGTAATCAAACTCCTGTAAGCGGATAAAAATCATCAGCGAGGTCACTTCGGTTTTCCAGGCAATGTTACCGGCGATGAAAATCACTGCGCCGAATTCGCCCAGGCTGCGGGTGAAGGACAACGCCGTACCCGCCAGCAAGGAAGGCATCACTTCCGGCAACACCACGCGACGAAAACTCTGCCAGCGCGAAGCGCCCAGCGTTTCAGCCGCTTCTTCATATTCCGGGCCTAATTCTTCCAGCACCGGCTGCACGGTACGCACCACAAACGGGATGCTGGTAAATGCCATCGCCACCGCAATACCAAGCCAGGTGTACGCCACTTTGATATCAAAATGCGCCAGCCACTGACCGTAAAAACCGGTGGTAGAAAACAATCCTGCCAGCGTTAAACCGGCGACTGCCGTCGGCAGGGCAAACGGCAAATCCATCAGACCATCGATCAGACTTTTACCCGGGAATTCATAACGGGTCAGGATCCACGCCATCAGCATGCCGAAGAAACAGTTAAAAATACTCGCCACGCCCGCCGCCAGCAGCGTTACTTTATAGGCCGCCACCACCTGACCGTTGGTGATCACATCCCAATATTGTGCCAGTGTCATTTGTGACAACTGCATCACCAGTGCACTCAGCGGCAGCAACAGCACCAGGCACACGAACAACAAACTGCTGCCGAGGCTCAGGGTGAATCCGGGTAATACGCGTTTGCTCGACAACAACATTACTTGTGACCTTGCTCTAACAGTTTATCCAGCTCACCGCCGGTACTGAAATGGGTTTCCATCACTTGTGGCCAGCCACCGAACTGCTCTTCAACTTTGAACAGTTGGGTCTCCGGGAACTGCTCTTTCGCCGCCGCCATCGCCGTTTTGTCATACACGCGGTAGTTAAAACTGGTGATGATTTTCTGCGCCTGCGGGCTCCACAAATAATTCAGATAATCTTTTGCGGCTTTCTCTGTGCCATTTTTCTCAACGTTTTTGTCCACCCAGGCGACCGGGAACTCCGCCAGAATATCCACCTTCGGAACAATCACTTCATATTTATCATCACCGTACTGCTTACGGATGTTGTTCACTTCCGATTCAAAGCTGATCAACACATCGCCCAGTCCACGTTCGACAAATGTGGTGGTTGCGCCACGACCGCCGGTATCAAATACCTGCACGTTTTTCAGGAAACTCGCCATCTTTTCGCGGGTCTGCGTCTGGTTTTTATTGTCTTCCAGATTGAATGCGCCCCAGGCACCGAGATAGGTATAACGACCATTACCGGAGGTTTTTGGATTCGGGAACACCAGACTCACGCCCGGACGTGCTAAATCGTCCCAGCTGTGAATGTTTTTTGGATTGCCCTTACGTACCAGGAAGGCCATGGTGGAATAGAATGGCGAACTGTTATTAGGCAGACGGCTTTGCCAGTTGGCCGGGATCAGGTTGCCGCGGTCATGCAAAATCTGCACATCGGTCACCTGATTATACGTCACCACATCTGCTTTCAGGCCCTGCAAAATCGCCAGCGCTTGCTTGGAGGAACCGGCATGCGACTGTTTAATATCGAGTTTATCGCCATTATTTTGATCAGCCCACTGTTTCTGGAATGGCGGATTCAGCGCGGCAAAAAGTTCACGGGACACATCATAAGAGCTGTTGAGCAATTCGGTTGCCGAAGCCGCCCCGCTGGCCAGCAACAATGCCGCCACAGAACTTTTCAGCACATTGCCGGTAAATCCGAGTGTTTTCATGCTTAGCCTTAGGTGAGTGAACCGATATGCGACGCTGATATATGTCGCTCAATATCACACAGTGTATTTATAACTGAGGGTCAGGCTGTAACGGTTTTATATACCATTTGGTGATTTTCAAGCATGAAAAGCTATAAGGCATTAACAAGCGATGGGGGAATAACAAAAAGGGAAGAAGCAGGCGCGTCCGCGACGGAACGCGCCGGAAGAACTTAAAGCGCTAACAGTCGGGTCAGTGAAGGGGCGAAATAATAACTGCCGGTCACCGGACGGGTGAAGCGCAGCATGGCATCGCGTTTGCCATCAAGATCGCCAAACATGCTCAGCAGCTGTTTCTCAATGTTCCACAAACGGGCGCAATAGCTAATGAAATACAAACCGTGCTCACCGCTGGCCGTACCGTAAGGCAGGCTCTGGCGCAGAATTTTCAGGCCTTTGCCGTCTTCTTTCAGGTCAACACGACTGACGTGGGAAGTGTCCGGGCGAGTTTCTGAATCCAGCTCTTCGTCGGTTTCTTTTGTACGCCCGATAACATCTTCCTGCTGCTGCACGGAGAAGCGTTCCCATTGCACCAGATTATGTTTCCAGCGCTGAACCATCACGTAACTGCCGCCTGCATCAACACTGCCTTCAGGAATAATCGCCACCTGAGCGCGGGCTTCTGCTTTCGGGTTTTCAGTTCCGTCGATAAAACCGCTGAGGTCACGTTCTTCCAGCGCACGGAACCCGTGGGTTTCTTCTTCGACAGTGATTGAACTGCCGAAGGCTTTCAATGCCGCCTGTGCCAGCGCGAAGTTCACGTCATGACGCAGGGACTGAATGTGCAACAACATATCGCGCTGCGTCGCCGGTGCCAGACCTTTACCCAGCGGCTCGAAAGACTTCAGCTCAGCGGCACCCTGATTTCCGGATAAATCACGCCATACATCGTTGCCAAAGGCCACGACCGCACCAAGATGTTCAGTGGGAAATTTTTTCTGCATGTCTTCCAGTACGGCCAAAAATGCACGGCAGCCGTGCCGGAGCGCATCCAGGTCACCCTGAGCTTTCGCTTCAATGTAAATCGCGAAACGGCAATGTTCGGGTAAAATGCCGCTCTGAACCTGAGTCATTTTCTCATCCTCGTTAATTTGACCGGCGATATCATACCGGATGTCAATAAAAATGCCTTGCGCGAAGGCAAGGCATTGAGGGCTTTTTAAGCGGAGAAACCCGTTTATTGCGCGGCAGCGGCCTGCGCAGGATTAGCACGCCAGATAATTTTGCTGACCTTCCAGTCTTTCAGGGCATCATCCGAAGGCATCAGCGAATCCGGGCCATGCCAGATACCGCTGAACACATACGTCACGTGAGCACTTTGCGGCGCTTTACACTCGACGTTTTCAGCATCGTCCCCTTCGCCCTTCACGCACACATCGAAAGCCTTGCTGTAGAGATCGCTGAAGGGCGTACCGATTTTAACGCCCCATTCACTTTCAACTTTCGTATCAACAACATCGACGCGCTGGACGTTACCTTTCGGCTCACCGCTGATCGACATCTTCACGTCTTTACCGTCCATCGCCTGGAAGAAGCTCAGCATTTTGCCGTTGCTCATCGACATACCGCTGCGCAGGGTATAGTCGCCGTCCAGCGCATCTTTAATGGCCGTTTCTGTCAGCGGGGTGCTGGCTGTAATATCACCCACCCCTTTGTCGCTGACCGTCAGGCTGCTGCCAAACCAGTTAAGCGGATTCATGGCTGACCAGGACACGCCCGGCCATGACATAGATGACATCGACGAACAGCCGGTCAGGATCAGCGGCAGCACCAGTAACATCGGGCGAACCCGCAGGCGAACAGTCATTCGGTACACTCCTATACTCCCCGTTCCCGTTGGCCGGTGCGGCCTGACGGATAAACCGGCAGTGAAATTATTATTTATTTACGCATTATTGTTCAGCGCCAGTTCGAGTACTTTTCTGGTAAAAAAGTTCAGCCTCGAATGGAATATGCATCAGGCCAGACGCCGCGCGGCATCAAAACAAGCGCGCAGACGGCGGCTCAGTAACCAGTAAGCCAGCGCGGCGGCATCCAGCAAGGCCAGCACGATATCCACGCCGGAAATCGTATCTGTGCTTTGCCACAGCCCCAGCCCCTGCAATGCGAAAGTGATAAACATCCCTGCCAGGAGTAACCAGTAACCGGCCTGCCAGATACGCGGCCACAGATGGCGACGGCCGCTAAGCAGAAAAACCAGCGCGGGCGGCAACCCGAGCAGCATGCCAGACCAGAAACTTTGCTGATCAGGATAAAACAACGCCAGCAGATCACTCCCCTGCTGGCGCGATGCGCCGGCCATCACAAACAATAACCAGGTCCTCGCCTGCAAAATCAAAATAGTCCAGAACCACAGCGGCAATCGCAACATACCGTGGTCGTTATAATCATCCGGGTTCATAAAAAGGACAACATTCCTGCAAATAAGGTGAAAGTTAACCATCACTCAAGGACATACCCAAAATAATTCATAATCTGCAATGTAAAGTATGCCGGGTATGCGCTTAAGAAACTGTTAAGAACTGTCTGTTTTAATGGTCTCCAGCACGGCAAGACATGCGAAACGATGTCATAGTTGCCGGTACCCGGAAACGTTAAATTAAGGACGACCTATTATGATGAAGAAGATCACTCTGGCAACCCTGATTGCACTTTGTTCAGCGACTGCATTTGCCCAACAGACCGGTGGCTTTAACGGCCCGTCAGCGCAGGAGTCGCAGACCCAGCCAGCAGCACAGGGCGGTTTCACTGGCACCACGGCGCTGAGTACAGTAAAAGATGCGCAAACCATGAAAGATGATCAGTGGGTTATGCTGGAAGGGTTTATCGATCAGCGTATCGACCACGATAAATACATTTTCCGCGACAATACCGGCACACTCAATGTCGAAATTGACGGCAAACGCTGGCAGGGACAGAACGTGTCGCCGAAGGACAAAATCCGCATTGAAGGTAAAGTCGATAAAGACTGGAACTCTGTGGAAGTGGATGTCAAAAGCGTAAAATTGATTAAGTAAATCAGAAAACTAAAAGCCCCGGCAAAGTCATACTTGCCGGGGCTTTTTATTGAGGAAACAGCTTCAGTACTCTTGATCTTCGATCAAACGTTTGCCAAGCAAAAGAGTATCCGAAATTTCATAACCCAGTTTTTCATACATACTGACCACTGCATCGTTTTCAGCACGCACCATTAAATTCATCTTCGGGCAGCCGCGGGCGATTAACTTCTTCTCCAGACGGTTAACCAGCGCATTGGCAATGCCACGCCCGCGATAATCCGGATGCACACCCAGATAATTCGCCGAACCACGATGACCGTCATACCCCCCCATCAGCGTGCCTACCACTTCACCACCGACTTCCGCCACCAGGAAAAACTCCGGGCTGTGGTTAATTTTACGTTCAATATCCAGCTCAGGATCATTCCACGGGCGCAATAAATCGCAGCGCTCCCATAAGGTCAGTACTTCTTCAAAATCTTCTTGACGGTATACGCGAATTTCCATCACTGTTCGCCGCTGTTGATAGGGGTTTATATGATTATCGCGTGATCTGTTTGATACGCAACATCAAAATCACAAATTGAGGACTTTACAAACCATTTTGAACGATAAAATCTTCACATAAAACAACGTGACACCTTTCCTGCAACGGATATTTATTCGGTCATGACATCATTCACGACACAATATTCATAAAAAGTAATAGTTCTCAGATCGAAACTATAAAAAAGATACTCTATAACATAGAGCATTCTGCACTTTTCTGACGGTAACGGACTGATGTTAAACCCTCTGAACAAATTTCTGCATTTCCAGCCTTTGCCTGCCACCGCCACACGTCGCCAGCTATTGTTGTCCGGGCTGGGATTAGCGATTGCCGCATTCGGTTCGCGCTCTGCCAGCGCTGCGCAGCAGGAACACATCACCAAATCAGCCCCGGCCCCTAAACCGCCAGGCGCAAAAAAACTGGTGATGATTGACCCCGGCCATGGCGGCATCGATTCCGGTGCGGTCGGTCATGAAGGCTCGGAAGAAAAACACGTCGTGCTGGAAATCGCCAACTATGTGCGGGAATTCCTCGGCGAACAAAGTCATATTGAAGTTAAACTGACCCGTGACTCTGATCACTTTATTCCGCTTTATCAGCGCGTTGAACTGGCGCATCAGCATCAGGCCGATTTGTTTGTCTCGATTCATGCCGATGGTTACACCAGCCCCACCGCTTCCGGCGCGTCTGTTTTCGCCCTCTCTAATCGCGGTGCCAGCAGCACAATGGCGCGGTATATGTCAAAAAAAGAAAACGATGCCGATCTGGTCGCGGGCGCGAAATATGCCAAAGAAGACAACAATTATCTGCAACAGGTTTTGTTCGATCTGGTGCAAACCGACACCATCAAAAACAGTCTGACATTAGGGCATCACGTGCTCGACAGGATCCGCCCGATCCACCATCTGCACAGCCAGCAGACCGAACAGGCGGCGTTTGCTGTTCTGAAATCTCCGTCGATCCCGTCGATTCTGGTGGAAACTTCGTTTATCACCAATCACCAGGAAGAACAGTTGCTCAGCACCACAGCGTTCCGTCGCGAGATCGCACAGGCGATTTCTCAGGGTATTGTGAATTTCTTCAGTTACTTCGATGCCAATGAACGCAAGCCACGGTAAAGTTCTTCCGCCACCAAAAGCAGACGCATCTGGGCGACCCGGATGATTTTGGGTATATAATCACTTCCTCTTTCTGATTCAGCGCCTGCAAAGCGCTGAATGTCTTTTCAGTCAACGTCTGCGAGTTTGCCCGTGAGCCAATCCATTCCCGACATCCAGCAAGTTAAAACTTTCCTGCTTAAGCTCCAGGATCATATTTGCCAGCAACTGGCCGCCGCTGATGGCAACGGCCAGTTCTCTGAAGATCAATGGGTACGGGAAGAAGGTGGCGGCGGCCAGAGCCGGGTGCTGACCCATGGCGCAGTGTTTGAACAGGCGGGGGTAAACTTCTCGCATGTTGCCGGTGCCACCCTGCCTGCCTCAGCAACCGCGCATCGCCCCGAACTGGCTGGTCGCAGTTTTCAGGCGATGGGCGTTTCACTGGTTATTCATCCGCTGAATCCTTATGTGCCAACCAGCCACGCCAACGTACGCTTTTTCATTGCGGAAAAGCCCGGCGAAGCACCGGTCTGGTGGTTTGGCGGTGGCTTTGACCTCACGCCTTATTACGGTTTTGAAGAAGATGCCCGCCACTGGCACCTGACAGCACAACAACTTTGCCAGCCGTTTGGCGATGATGTGTACCCGAAATACAAAAAGTGGTGCGACGATTACTTCTTTATCAAACACCGCAACGAAGCACGCGGTATCGGCGGCTTATTCTTTGATGACCTGAATTCGCCGGATTTCGACACCAGCTTCAGCTTTATGCAGGCCGTGGGCAACGGCTTTACCGACGCTTATCTGCCCATAGTGGAAAAACGTAAAGCCCTGCCGTGGGGCGAACGCGAGCGCCAGTTCCAGCTTTACCGCCGTGGCCGCTACGTCGAATTCAATCTGGTGTGGGATCGCGGAACACTGTTTGGTCTGCAAACCGGTGGCCGTACAGAATCCATTTTAATGTCGATGCCGCCGCTGGTGCGCTGGGAATACGGCTATCAACCTGAAGAAGGCAGCCCGGAGGCCGCGCTTTACAGCGATTTCCTGCCAGTTCGCGACTGGCTGGCTGAAAAGGGCTTATCTGAAAACGGAGCGCCAAACTGATGCAAATCTGGGTTGATGCAGACGCCTGTCCGAACGTCATTAAAGAAGTGCTGTTCCGCGCCGCGGAACGCACCGGCATGATGGTGACACTGGTTGCCAACCAGATCATCCGCACACCGCCGTCAAAATTCCTGCGCACCTTACGCGTAGAAGCGGGTTTCGACGTTGCGGATAACGAAATTGTGAAACGCACCGAACCCGGCGATCTGGTGATCACCGCCGATATTCCGCTGGCAGCGGAAGTGATTGAAAAAGGTGGTGTTGCGCTCAACCCACGCGGCGAGCGTTACACGACTGAAACCATTAAAGAACGTCTGAATATGCGTGATTTCATGGACACCATGCGCGCCAGCGGCGTACAGACCGGCGGACCACCCGCGCTTAATCAGCGCGACCGCCAGCAATTTGCCAATGAACTGGATAAGTGGCTGCAACACGCTAAAAAATAATCCGATCTGGCTGACGAAACCGACGTACCACTACATTAATTAAAGGAATAAAAAATGGTCAAAAAGATCATCCTTGATTGCGATCCGGGGCACGACGACGCTATCGCGATGTTACTGGCTCACGGTAACCCGGAAATTGAGTTGCTGGCCGTTACTACGGTCGTCGGCAATCAAACGCTGGAGAAAGTCACCCGCAATGCCCTTGCCGTGGCGCGTGTTATTAATCTGACCGGCGTGCCGTTTGCGGCGGGCGCAACCCGTCCGCTGGTGCGTCAGATTGAAGTGGCTGACGAAATCCACGGCGAATCAGGTCTTGACGGGCCGGTGCTGCCGGAAGCCGTCATTACGCTGGAGCCGGTTCACGCTATCGATTTGATCATTGATTTGATCATGTCTCATCCACCGAAAACTATCACGCTGGTACCCACTGGCGGGCTGACCAACATAGCCATGGCGGTGCGCAAAGAACCGCGCATTGCTGAACGCGTGAAGGAAGTCGTGCTGATGGGCGGCGGTTATCACGTGGGTAACTGGAGTGCGGTCGCAGAATTCAATATCAAGATTGACCCTGAAGCCGCGCATATCGTGTTCAACGAAAAATGGCCGCTGACCATGGTCGGACTGGATTTAACCCATCAGGCGCTGGCGACACCAGAAGTCGCCGCGCGCATTGCCGCTGTGGGTACTCAGCCCGCTAAATTTGTCGGTGAGTTGCTGGAGTTCTTTGGTCTGAGCTACAAAGACCGTCAGGGCTTTGATTCTCCACCGGTTCATGATCCTTGTGCTGTGGCTTACGTGATTGATCCGAACGTAATGACCGTGCAAAAAGTGCCGGTGGATATCGAACTGACCGGCACTTTAACGCTGGGCATGACAGTAGCCGATTTCCGCGTCCCAGCTCCGCCGGATTGCCATACACAAGTGGCAGTTAAACTTGATCATCAGCGTTTCTGGGATCTGATCGTCGATGCGCTGGAGCGTATCGGCGAAGTAAAATACTGAGCCAGCGATTGAGAAAAACGGGCCTCGCTATGAGGCCCGTTTTCTTCACTATAAGGTGTTTATAAAGGCTCGGTTTGTGCTTCAACGACAGCCAGCGCCACCATATTGACTATTCGCCTGACCGATGCAATTGGCGTCAGGATATGTACCGGTTTCGACACCCCCATCAGCACCGGTCCGACGGTCACTCCTTCCGAACACGACACCCGCAGCAGGTTGTAACTGATACGCGCTGATTCCATGTTCGGCATGATCAGGATATTTGCTGAACCTTTCAGCGGGCTGTCCGGCATGATGTCCTGGCGGATGCTTTCGACCAGCGCCGCGTCGCCGTGCATCTCACCGTCAATTTCCAGATCAGGAGCACGCTCATTAATCAGCTCCAGCGTACGCCGCATTTTCAGCGCAGCCGGGCTGTCTGATGTACCAAAACTGGAATGCGACAACAGCGCAACTTTCGGCTCAATGCCAAACCGCCTCACCGTTTCTGCCGCCATCAGCGTGATTTCCGTCAGTTGTTCCGGCGTCGGGTCATCATTGACGTAGGTATCCGCAATAAAAGTGTTGCCGCTCGGCAGCAACAGCGCATTCATCGCCCCGGCAACATGTGTACCTTTGCGAAACCCGAATACATTCTCCACGATATCGTAATGCTCATGATAGGTGCCAACCGTGCCGCAAATCATCGCATCGGCTTCTCCGCGCAGCAGCATGATGGCAGAAATCAGTGTCGGATTGCCGATCACTGCCCGACGCGCCTGCTCCTGCGATACACCGCGCCGTTTCATCAGCTCATAATATTCACGCCAGTATTCATTAAAACGCGGATCAGATTCGTTGTTCACCACTTCAAAGTCCCGTCCCGCTTCCAGTTGCAGGCCGAGCTTTTTGATGCGCATAGCGATGACACTGGGACGCCCGACCAGAATTGGCTTCGCCAGCCCGAGGGAAATCAGCTCCTGCGTGGCATGCAGTACGCGCTCCTCTTCTCCTTCTGCCATCACCACCCGTTTAGCGTCTTTCTTCGCCTGCGAGAAAATGGGTTTCATGAACAGATTGGTTTTGTAGACGAACTCGGCGAGTTTTTCGGTATACGCTTCCAGATCCTCAATCGGGCGCATGGCCACACCGGAATCCATTGCAGCTTTCGCCACCGCAGGCGCAATTTTCACGATCAAACGCGGGTCAAAAGGCTTAGGAATAATATATTCGGGGCCGAAAGACAGCTCTTCTTCACCGTAAGCGGAAGCCACCACATCACTTTGTTCGGCCATCGCCAGATCCGCGATAGCATGAACGCAGGCCAGTTTCATTTCTTCATTAATGGTGGTCGCCCCGACATCCAGCGCGCCGCGGAAAATGAACGGGAAACACAGCACATTGTTCACCTGATTCGGGTAATCCGAGCGTCCGGTGCAGATAATGGCATCCGGCCGGACGGCTTTTGCCAGCGGCGGTAAAATCTCCGGCTCCGGATTGGCCAGCGCCAGAATCAGCGGATCTTTGGCCATGGTTTTCACCATCTCCTGCGTCAGCACGCCGGGGCCGGAACAGCCCAGGAAAATGTCCGCATCCGGGATTGCATCGGCCAGCGTACGCTGGCCGTTATCTGCAATGGCATACGCCGCTTTGGTTTCGGCCATATTTTCTTCACGCCCCTGATAAATCACACCACGGGAATCGCAGGCCGTGATGTTGTGGCGTTTCAGCCCCAGCGCCACCAGCAAATTCAGGCAGGCGATGGCGGAAGCCCCTGCGCCGGAAACGACCAGCCGCACATCGGAAATGCTTTTCCCAACCACGCGCAGACCATTTAATACTGCGGCAGTACAGATAATGGCGGTGCCGTGCTGATCGTCATGAAACACCGGGATTTTCATGCGTTCCCGAAGCTTTTTTTCAATGTAGAAACATTCCGGCGCTTTGATATCTTCAAGATTGATGCCACCGAATGTCGGCTCTAGTGCGGCAATCACATCGATCAGTTTATCGGGATCGTTCTCATCCACTTCGATATCAAAAACATCGATACCGGCGAATTTTTTGAACAATACGCCCTTGCCTTCCATCACCGGTTTCCCTGCCAGTGCACCGATATTCCCCAGTCCGAGAACGGCAGTACCATTGGAAATCACCGCCACCAGATTGCCGCGTGCGGTGTATTTGTATGCCGCCAGTGGATCTTTAGCGATCTCCAGACACGGGGCAGCAACGCCCGGAGAATAGGCCAGCGCCAGATCACGTTGTGTCGCAAGAGGCTTGGTGGGCGAAACCTGAATTTTTCCGGGCACCGGAAACTCATGGAAATCGAGCGCACTTTGCTTGAGTTGTTCGTCCATTGCAGGATCCTTTTCTTGTTTTTGTAGGGTACGGGGAAATATCAGCATCTGGTTTTCCCGCTGACCAGTATAGATAACCCTGCCACGACTAAACGCGGATCACGACCAAAAATTAGCGGTTACATTGATTACTTTTCATTCATGGAAGACGTCTCGTAAAAATGCACTAAGCTTAAAGTTTGTCCTTGCGCTTTTCTCGCCAGACGCTCAGTTTGACGGGCAACAGGGGCCGCCATTGTTGAGACCCATTGCAGTAATCAGAAAAAGCGCATTCAGTTTGTTAACCGGATGATGCAGGGTAGGAG